>WRKD01000101.1 GCA_009778255.1 Bacillota bacterium | reverse complement strand
GGCTGCAAGTTTGGGGCACTTTTACCTCTCGTTTTGCTCTTTTTCTTAAAAGGGCACACTTCTCCCTATGCGGCAACTGGTACTTTTTTGCTGCATAATTTGATAAAAGTCCAGCATTATTATGGTTTACGCTTGTTTGTTTTGGTTTTCTTTATTGCTTATAGGATACAAATCAAGCCAGTTGGGATTCCCTTTGGTTATCAATTGATCCTTCCACTTCCGTTTCCAGTTCTCAAGCTGCTTTTCTCTTGCGATGGCATGCCGAATATCTTCAAAAACTTTATAGCATACAAGCTTGTGGCAATTATATTTGTATGTAAAACTGCCTTTGTCGATGCTGTTTATATGCTCCCATACTCTCTTTACCAGATTATTAGTAACCCCTATGTAAAGAACGGTGTTATGAGCATTAGTCATGATATAGACATAACTGTACATAACCAGCCTCCTAAGCAAGGGGATTGCGGCGCGAAGGCCGCAATGACGAGAAAATGATAGTTGCGCTAATTTGGCAGAATTGTAAAGCTAGTTTTTAGAGGCGCCCTAAAAAGCATAGGGCGGTTTTAGCCGCCCTATGCTTTTTGCCTGTTTGTTTTTTGAGTTATTCTTGCTTGTTTAAGCAAAGTTAATTGCTCTGGCATAGTCAGGCGGCAGCCGATAGAGCGTTGCCCTACCATATGAAAATCCGAACCGCCTATAGCCGCCAAATGATAATGCTGCGCCATGCGCAAATATTTCTTTTCCGCTGCTTTATTATGCTCACTATGATATACTTCAATACCGCCCAATCCTTGCTGTGCTAGTAGTTTTATCAGATTATCGGGCGCGCCGGTTCCGGGATGCGCCAATACTGCTATGCCAAAAGCCTGGGCTATCATATGCAGAGCTTCGAAGGGACTTAACTTGAAGCGGGGTACATAAGCCGGCATATCACGGGAAAGCCATTTTCTAAAGGCTTCTCGTACATTTTCCGCATACCCGGCTTTAACCATTGCTTGAGCCAAATGCGGGCGCCCTAAAGAATGCTGAGTTTGGGCAGATTCGGCAATAAGCGTTTCCACGGCTACGGGCATATTTAATGCAGCTAAACGGTTCGCCATTTGGCGAAAGCGCTCTTCTCGCGCTTGGCAAATATGTTTTAAATCGTCATTGGCAGCCATTTTGGCTATGTCTATCCAATACCCCAAAATATGTACATCGCAGCCTTCATATTCGGCGGAAAGCTCTATTCCCGGTATTAAGGGATAATTAAGCTTTTTTGCATAAGCGCTGGCTTGTGGTAATGCGGCTACGGTATCGTGATCTGTAATGGCAATTCCATTTACATTATTCGTGGCAAGTGCTAAATCGATTATCTCCTCTGCATTATAATATCCATCCGAGGCCGTGCTATGTATGTGCATATCAAAACCAGGCATTATTTTCTCCCTTTGGCTTTTATTTTTATTTTGCAGGTAATACTTGCTGCAGAAGGCGGCGGAAATTACCGCCGGCAATCTGTTTTATTTCTCCTTCGGAAAACCCGGCATAAGCCATTTCCTGCCATAAAAGCTCTAAACTTTGCAGCCCTGCAATATCCGGCGGCAATTCTGTACCATCCAGATCTGAACCTAATCCCACATGCTCTACCCCAATAAGCTCTGCGGCATAGGCTATATGCTCCACTACACGTTTAAGCGAGGGCGTATTGCCTAAAAAAGCCGGAACGAAGCATATGCCTATAACACCATCGGCTTGCGCTACAGCTTTAAGCTGTGAATCTTGCAGATTACGCACTTTCCATACCTGATTTAAGGCGGCGCAGGCTGTGTGGGAAACTGTTAATGGCGCAGCGCTTAAGCTTAGCAAGCCGTTTAAGCTTTCGGCGCTTAAATGCGCGCCATCCAATAATATACCCAGTTCATTACAGCGCTTAACTACTTGTTTGCCCAGCTTACTTAAGCCACCGCCTTCATTGCAGGCGCCGGCCAAGGCATTGCTATAATTCCAAGTAGGCCCTAAAAAACGCAAACCAAGCATAAAGGCTTCTTCCAAGCGAGCAAGCGCTGCTGTGTCGCCTAAAAAACCGCCGCCTTCCGCGCCCAGCAATACTAATTTGCCCGGATCATCCGGTATTAATTGAGGGGATTTTAATAAAAGACGAATATCCGGCGTTGCGCTTATATCTGCCGTTAAAGCGCGCGCTAAAGAAGTGAATTCACGGTATTGCGCATCGCCCCGGTACTCCAAAGGATGAATAAATAAAGCCATAAAGGCAATATCAATATATTTACGGAAACGTTGCCAATCGCAATGCGCCTCGGGCACATTTTCCAAAGAATCGTATTCGCGTAAAAAAAGAGCGGTATCCCAATGCGCGTCTATTCGTATCATATAGTATTATACCTCGCTTTCCCAAAAATTTAGTGTTTGCACAGAACGGCAGCGCCCATTTTCAGCAATGTCGAATATTACTCCGTTGAATTGCACATCTCCCTCAGCCGGTTCAAAACGGCGTGGTCTTTGACTTATCAGCTTATCAATGATAATATCTTTATCCACACCTAAAACTGAATCGCGGGGCCCGGTCATACCGGTATCTGTTATATAACCGCTGCCTTGCGGCAAAATGCGGGCGTCGTTCGTTTGAATATGGGTATGAGTACCCGCCAACGCACTGATGCGCCCGTCGGCATACCAGCCCAGGGCCATTTTTTCGCTGGTAGCTTCGGCATGGAAATCGAGAAAAATACAAGGAGTGCGTTTTCCTTCCCCTTGCAGCAGATTATCTAAAGCTGTGAAAGGGCATTCGGCGCTTTGCATGAAGATGCGCCCAATTAAGTTAACTACCAGCAATTCCTGTTCTTTTACCCTATAGAATTGATACCAGGCCCCCGGCAAAGGCTTGGCGCTTAAATTGCCGGGACGAATAATACGTTTTTCTGTGTCGATGAATTGTTCCAGTTCCCTATTCCCCCAGGTATGATTGCCCATGGTAAAAGAGTCAATACCCATTTCGTGTAAACTGCGGAAAGTGGCGCGGTTCATGCCAAAACCGCCGGCGGCGTTTTCGCCGTTGGCAACGGTAAAATCTATTTCATATTCCATTTGCAAGCGTGGCAGATGCCGCTCGATCATTTTTCGCCCCGGCTTGCCCACAATATCACCGATAAATAATATACGCATATCTTTTTCCTGTAATTGTTTTTAATTAATAATACGGCATTGCGTGAAGAAATTCAATAGTTATTATAAGAAAAAGTGTACAAATCTCCGAAAAACTTTGCTGATTTGTACACTTTTTTATTGGTAATTGTTTCAATATTGTGAATCAAAAATTATCGATATATGTCATAGTCATCATCAGTGTCATAATCAGTATAAATACCTCTAGAATAGCCGGTGACAATGAAATCTGCGTTGCGATTTTCCTCTGAAGTTAAATGGCATCTACTTTCATTGCTATTGCCATTTTCATTATACTTTAGTTCCCACCCGGCTGGCGCCTCTATCACCCAACCAGGGTTGTTGCCATCGATATCTCGTGAAAAATCCATGTCTGGCTGCCAATTAAATAAATATCCGTTGGTAAACTCCAGCCCCATATTTACTATTGATGCAATGTTATTACCGGTATATGTAAGATACCATACCGAAGGTGTTCTGGATGTAGAGTAATCTCCTGGTATTGTGAAAATATTCTGCCAGTTGCGACTGTCAAAGCTATTGCCGCTGCCTTCAAGGTAGACGATGTGTGCGATACTTACCCTTCCTAAGGTAAGAGCAATAGGTTTAGCGGGGGCGGTTGTTGCTCCGATCATACCGGCTGGCGGGCCGACGAAGAGAGAGGTGAATTTTAAATCAGTATTTACGTTTATAGTGTCTTGCTTGTTGGTGAATATTAGCGTTACTATCTTCACCGCCGGTGAACAGGGTTCGCCGTGGATAGTGTTGGCGGAAGGTATGCTGCGTATTGAAATTGTACCCGGTTCGTTCTGTTCAACTGCGGCAATCCACCCTTGCAGATTTTCGTAGCCTACATATTCCAGCAGATCGTCGTCGTAGGCAATTTCGGCCGCTATTTGCGTATAATTGAGATCACCAGAGAGCATTAGGTCTATTAAGATGGTTTCGCCGTAGAAGTAGGAGGTATAGTGGGATGTGAGGGAAACTGTATAGTTATAATCGGGATTTGGTTCCGGCGCAACCTCGATGGTGAAATCTTTGGTGAAATCTCTATTACTCCCCCAGTTATTTTCTATCCCTATGCGAACAGGGTTATTGCGTTGCATAGAAGTGCCATCACCAAGCTGGCCAAATATATTATATCCCCAAGCCCACAGGCTGCTGCCGGTTTTAAGGGCCACGGTGTGATACCTGCCTGCTGAAATTATAGACCAATCATTTTCTACCCCTATACGTTGAGGAGTAGATTGGTTATAAGTTGTACCGTTGCCCAGTTGTCCATACCAATTCGTTCCCCAGGCCCATAGGCTGCCGTTGGATTTAAGGGCCACTGTGTGATCACCGCCAGCTGAGATTGTTGCCCAGTCATTTGCTTCACCAATACGTACAGGAGAGTAGCGGTCAATGTTTGTGCCGTCGCCCAGTTGTCCGTACCAATTAACTCCCCAGGCCCACAGGCTGCCATCGGTTTTAATTGCCATTGTGTGATACCAGCCTGCTGAAATTCTAGACCAGTCATTTTCTATCCCTATACGTACAGGAGTGTGACGATCAATGTTTGTACCGTCGCCTAGCTGTCCATCGTCATTATTTCCCCAAGCCCACAGGCTACCGTCGGTTTTAATTGCCATTGTATAAGAATCACCTGCTGATATTGAAGACCAGTTATTTTCTAACCCTATGCGAATAGGGCTATTACTTTGTATAGAAGTGCCATCGCCCAGCTGTCCGTACCCATTAAATCCCCAGGCCCACAAGCTGCCGTCGGTTTTAAGGGCAACTGTATGAAAAACGCCAACTGAGATTGAAGCCCAGTCATTTTCTATTCCTATGCGTACAGGGTTGTTGCGAAGAATGTTAGTGCCATCACCAAGCTGGCCATTTCCATTATTCCCCCAGGCCCAAAGACTACCATTTGCCTTAAGGGCTATTATGTGATCATATTTTGCTGCAATACTTACCCAATTATTCTCCATTCCTATACGGGCGGGAATATTGCTATATAGTACGCGATCATCCCCCCAGGACCAGAGACTGTTATCAGTTTTTAGTGCTACAGTACATGAATCACTAGCTGCCAGTGAAGATGGGTCAGCGACTAACTGCCCACCCTTGACGGTTGCGGTAACCACAACCGTTCCTGCCGCTGTGGTGTTAAGGGTATCTTCGGCAATTGTTGCGCCGGTTGTACCGGCTTCTTTAATACTCCAGATTATGGTTTGCTTGGTGGCGTCAGGGGGATTAACAGAGCCTGCAAGGGTGAGAGGTATACCGGCGATAGCCTGATCCGGTACATCAATAATATCAGTCACCGGCACAAATGGTGGCATTACCGTGAAGGCAAAATCTTGCGAATAAGAAATTCCCACCTCTATACCATTTTCGATGGTAGCTGTTAATATGAGTATACCTGCGTTGCTGGTATAGAGAATATTATCAATTATGATCGCGCCGGTTTCCCCGGCGTCTTTAACACTCCAAATGATGTCTTTATTAGTGGCGTCAGTTGGTAACACCGTACCGTATAAGTAGCATGGAACACCTTCCGTTACTTCTTCTGGTGCATTTATGATATCCGTTACGGGCACAAAAATGTTTTGCGGATAAAAGTAGAAATTATGCCCTAATTCTAGCCCAATTTCCCGCCAGCCTATAACATCATCGGGGTTCTGCATATTATTTTGTATGCAATACAAATATTCTAGACTGGTATTATTTGATACATCCAGTGTTGTTAGATAGTTATATTCGCAATAGAAAACCCTCAAACCGTTAAAATACGACAACCCTGTCATATCTCTTATACCCATATCCAACACATCTAGATAGCCGAAAGACGTCAAAATAGCCATATCATCCGCACTCATAATACTTTCATCATTCCTGTAGCCATAATCCATATTATTTAGCACGCGCAGTACCACGGCGCGGAAATTGGCGTCGGGGAAGGCTTCTCGGAATGGTATCGGTTCAAATAAGTTGAGCGATAAAGTATAGCTGCCATTGCCAGACTGTCCCATGTACTGTGAAGCCAAAATAAAATACCAGCCGGTTGTTGGTACGCTATACGAAATAAAAGAATTTAGCCCACCGCCGGAATCATCGTCATGTGTAATATAGGCGCCATTAGCATCCAATAAAGGGCGCCTCTAAAAACTAGCTTTACAACTCTGCCAAATTAGCGCAACTATCATTTTCTCGTCATTGCGGCCTTCGCGCCGCAA
>WRKD01000100.1 GCA_009778255.1 Bacillota bacterium | reverse complement strand
TCTACCAAGCCTCCTATTCTCTATAGTATGACTTAATAGTACCATGCTGGAGGAATTTCCTTTAGACGCCCCAAGGTAATGCGCTTACGCCTTTTTTAATGGGCAGCTTAATAAGCTAAAATACGGGCGGGGTTTTCTACTGTCATGCGGCGTATGATAGCATCGGGAACGCCGCCTGCATTTTGTAGGGTGGGAATAGTAAAAGTCATTAGGCGTAAATAACCCAAAGCCCCACCCCGGCGCAGCATAGTCCGGCCGCAAACATCATTGCCGAGTACTATTTGTGAAGCAAAACCGCGATCTATTAACTGCCACAAGCCGGCCATTTGGCCAAAATCGCCTCTGCGATAACTTCCCATCATCTCGAAACCTAAAGGATTACAAAACTCAAAGCATATATTTACCCCGCTATCCAGCATTTGTAAAGCAGTTTCAATGTTTACCTTAAACAATTCGGGGTTATAAATCAATTCGCGAAAAGAAGCGGGGTAGTCTATTACCGAGGTATGCGCCATTACTACCCGGCTTAAATCTACTCCCTCTTGACGCAATATGCCAATGATCTGCATGCGGCCTCCGCCCGGTTTGGAACAAGGGTGTATGGTCAAAGGCAGATTTGTTTCTTTACAAAGCCACGCCGCCGCGCGCAGGGTGTTTTGTTCTTGCTGATTTAAATCTTCTACAGCAATTTTAATACTGCCCGCCTTATGCGATGTTCCCTGCACTCCCTGTTCAATTTCTTTTAGCATATGATCATAATAAGCGGATATCGGCAAATTCCAAAATTCCTGCGGCCAGGAATCCCAAGTATAAAAACCGGTAGATACAATCACATGCAAGCCGGTACGTAAAGCTACCCGGCCAATCATGGCGGTATCTAGCTGTATGCCCGGCACGCTCACTTCCAAGATGGCTTGGCCCCCGCAATTTAAAAAATCGCTAACCTCGCCAACCATTACATCTTCGTCGTCCTGCCTTAATGCATCCCAAGCCATTATGGAATTTTTCAAAAGCAAACCCACATTTTCCAAGCAAACTTTATCATCTTCGTGAATAGGTAATTGATTTGGCGGAATGTTTTTTCGTAGACGCCGCGCCAATACATCGCCGCGAAAAGAAATATGCTCATGCATAGAGGTGAACCCCAACTCAATTGGAGCAATAAGGCCTTGCGTCGTCATGATCATTTTCTCGCTCATATTTATCCCTCCCCGCTTAGCAGGCTAAAATGCGCGCCGGATTATCCACAAATATCTGTTGTAATACATGGTCGGCAACACCCGCTATATCGCGCAGCATAGGCAAGGTATACCATAGCAAACGGCAAAAGCCTTCCCCACCAAAACGGCGTAGCATTATTTTAGCGCAACAATCATTCCCTAAAACGATTTGCCCGCCGTATCCTCTTTTAATTAAAGAGACTAAGCCAGACATATCTGCCCAATCTCCGGCATCGTATTCGCCCAATAATTCTAAACCAAAAGTATTCATAAACTCTTTTGAAATATTACAACCCATATCTAGCATGCGTAAGGCAATATCAGTATTCACCCTATACGATTGCGGGTGCCTTAATACTTCGGCAAAAGAAGGTTTATCTACTACGCTAGTATGCGCCATGACTATTCTTTGTAAATCTAAGCCCTCTTCCTTAATGATTTCTAAAATACGCAAGCGGTTTCCTGTACAAAAGCTAGGATGAACGGTAAGAGAAAGCCCGCTATCTTTGGCAGTTTGAGCGGCTGCGCGTAAGGCCTTCTCTTCATCTTCATTAAGGTATTCCATAGCAATTTTTATATGTCCGGGGCGTATAGAGGTTTCTCCCAAGCCACAGTTTATTTCATCCATCATGCGTAGGTAATGCCAATCAATGCTTTGCCCTTTATAAGCTTGCGGCCAAGAATCCCAGGTATAAAGACCGGTGCAAGAAATTATATGTACACCGGTTTGCTGTGAAATACGAAAATTAGCCTCCGCATCAAGCGATATTCCCGGTACGCTTACCTCCAGAATAGCACGGCCGCCCGCCAGAAAATAATCAGCAACTTCATTTGTCAATGCTTCTTCATCATCTTGATTATGAGCGTCTTCCGCTAAAAAAATATTACGATGCAATATGCCGACATTTTCTAAACTAACTGCATCTTTTATTTTTATGGGGAAATTATGCTGCGGTATATTTTTTTGATGTTTACTGATAAGAGCTGCGCCATTAAACATTATATGATCGTGCATAGAAGTAAAGCCCAGCTCTTTTGGGTCAAGCGGTCCTTTTACCGTGATAATTTTCTTTGCCATATCATTCTCCTTTACAGCCTTTGTAAATTATAACCGGCAAAGTAGCCACTTAGTACAGCTTCGTTCATCTGCGCAACTTTATAACAATCTCCCACCATATAAACCTGCGGGGCTAAATTTCTAAAAGCCTCTGTCTCCTCTTTAGGCGATCTCATGCCGGTAGCCATCACAATGCTATCGGCTTCATGAAAATGCGATTGCCCGGAAGCATCTATGGTATAAACGCCGCGGGTATTTATTGCAGTGGCTTGTTCTTCCATAACAAAACGCAGTTTAGGCAACTGCTCAAATTCATTGAGCAGCGCTAAATAATGAATATAGGGCGCACCGGCAGCCAGCTGAGAACTCATTTCTATCACCGTAACCTCTTTATCATGGTATTTTACCAATTCAAGCCCTATTTCACAACCAACTAAACCGCCGCCGATGATTAAAACTTTATTTCCCAGTTTTTCTTGCTCATTTTGTATATCGATAGCCTGTATCACGCGAGGCCCTTCTATACCGGGAATATCGGGAGTAAAAGGTCGGGCGCCTATGGCAACGATCAAAGCATCCGGCTTAAGTTCATTAACCAGCTCCGGCCCAACTATGCTGCGCAAACGCAGTTCAATATTATCCGCTTTTTCAATTCTTGCCACCAAAACATCGATAAAATGCTTTTTAATATCCTCTTTAAACTCTGCTCGAGAAGCCCGCAAAAGCATACCTCCCAAAGCATCGCTTTTTTCGCATAAAATAACCGCATGCCCACATTCCGCAGCTCCCAAAGCAGCTTCCATACCAGCCGGGCCGCCCCCGATCACCAAAACTTTCTGCCGCCCTTTAGGGATGATTCTTCTTTTATATTCGCCTATCAGTTGATGCCAAGGGTTAACTGCGCAATGACTAACTCCCAAAGGATATTTTACATAAGGAACAAAATTGGCGCTTAAACATTGATTACAACGTACGCAATAGATAATATCATCTTCCAAGCCGCTACGGGCTTTTTCGGCCAGTAAAGGATCGGCCAGCAGGCAACGGCCTAGGGCTATGCCATCTACTTTCTTTTCTGCCAATAATTTTTCCATGTGAGCCGGATCATTAAAACCTCCCACCGTAATCACTGGTATTTGCACATGTTTTTTAATTTCCTCGGCTAAAAACGCATTGACGCCCCGGGGATAAAACATACTGGGAAACATACGTATACTGGCTTTGCGATCATGAAAACTGGTAGCGGAAATATGTAGCATATCGATTTTTTCCGCCAATAAACGGGCAAGGTATACTGTGTCATAAAGCGTTGCGCCCTCCGGCATAAAATCGTCACCACTGATACGAAAATCTATGGGAAAATGCGGGCCGCATTTAGCGCGGATATTATCGGCTACCAATAAAAAAATACGGCAGCGGTTTTCAATGCTTCCGCCAAAATCATCACTACGGTGATTATTGGCTGGAGAAAGAAACTGATTCAACAGCCAGCCATGACCGCCATGTACCGTTACATAATCACAACCACCCAGCATAGCAATTTCCGCCGCATCGCCAAAAGCATTTACCACGCGGTTTATCATGGCTTCATCCATTTCTACAATAGTATTAAAGCCTTCGCCATAATGGCATGTTCCACTGCTGGGCCCATAAACCACATTATCTTTGTTATAGCTGGGGTCTGCTCTTTGCCCGGGATGCAAAAGTTCGATACCGGCTAAAGCGCCATAACGATGAATAGCGTCGGTGCAGGTGAGCAAACTAGGCAAAGCAGCGGGGTCGTCTAAATGGAAAACCAAGCCATGATTATTACCGGTAGCTGTATCTACTAAAGTTTCACCTATACAAACCGCGCCTATACCACCCTTAGCCAGATTCTCATAGAATTCAATAGCGCCGCTGTCTAAAAAACCTTGTTGAGTAAGCCCATGGGAACCCATGGGAGCAGAGAATAAGCGGTTTTTTACGGTGATCGAGCCAATCTTTAGCGAACTAAATAATGTGGGGAAATTTGTCATACTACTGTCGAGTAAAGAACTCGACTCTCACCTCACTTTCATTTTTAACAAATTATCCAGTTGCCAACGGCAGCCGGATTTTGTTCAGCTAACATCTTCTGCAAAATGACAAGCTACAAAATGTTGCGGGGCAAATTCCCGTTTTGTGGGCTCTTCTTGCTTACAAATATCTTTGGCAAAACGGCAGCGTGGATGAAAAGGACAACCACCAGGCAAAGAAGCAGGGTCTGGTATATTGCCTTCAATTAAGTACAAGCGGCGGGCTGTAGTCTTAATGGTTGGTATACAACCCAATAAACCAATGGTATACGGATGCGCCGGCTGCAAAAAAAGCTCTGCGGTAGGCGCTTGCTCAACAATACGGCCGGCATAAAAAACTGCTACCCTAGTCGTAATTTCTGCTATTATGCCTAAGTCATGTGTAATCATTACAATACTCATTTTGGTTTTTTCCTGAAGGCGCGAAAGTAGCTCCAGAATTTGCGCCTGTATCGTTACATCTAAAGCGGTAGTAGGCTCATCTGCCAAAAGGATTTGGGGCGTGCATGCCAAAGCCATGGCTATCATCACCCTTTGGCGCAAGCCTCCGGAAAGCTGATGCGGGTAACACCACAGCCTATTTTCGGCATCCGGCATATCCACCATTTTAAACAATTCCCGCGCTCGTATAGCAGCCTCTCTTTCACTGATATTTTCATGCAGTAATATAGTTTCTGTAATTTGTTTTCCAATGCGCATAACCGGGTTCAAGCTGGTCATAGGCTCTTGAAAAATCATTGTTATATCTTTGCCGCGAATTTTTTGTATTTCCCGTTTGCTCATTTTTAAAATATCGCGACCCTCGAATAATATCTCGCCTTCAATAATAGCGGGGGGAGATTTTATCAATCTCATTACGCTGGAAAAGGTCACGCTTTTACCGCAACCGCTTTCTCCCACAACGCCCAGAGATTCGCCCTTCGCCAAAACTAAATCTACGCCATTTACCGCATGAACAAAACGCCCTTCCCGCATAGGAAATTTAACCCGCATATCTTTTAACTCTAATTGAGAAGATTCTGTTGGCAATTGTTCCTTAACTGCGATTTTGGCGTCATTTTTTTTTATATATTGAGCTTGGCTCATTTTACCTCCTAAAGATCGACCATACTCTTTAGTTTGGGATCAAGATGATCGCGCAGGCCATCGCCTAAAAGATTAAACCCGAGAATAGTTAAAGCAATGAACAAGCCGGAAAACCCGGTGGTCCAAGGAGCGCTGAACATATAGGTTTTGCCTTCGTTTACTATCAAACCCCAAGACGGAGTAGGTTGAGGAATGCCCAAACCTAAAAAACCTAAAGAAGCTTCGGCTAGTATAGAACCGCCCATGGCCATAGAAAGTACCACAAAAATTTGTGGCAGTACATTTGGTAAAATATGCCGAAACATAATGCGGAAACGGCTGCTGCCCATCGATTTCGAAGCCATCACAAAAGTGCGTTCGCCCATAGATAAAGTGGCACCGCGCGCTGTGCGGTAAAAAATGGGAATAAAAGGAATGCCAATGGTAAAACACATATTTTGAATGGAAGAGCCAATAGACACCCCGATGATCAAAGATAAAAGTAAGGCGGGGAAAGCCATCATTATATCGATGATTCTGCCGGTAAAGAAATCAAAACCACCCTTAAAAAATCCGGATAATATACCCAAAAAACTACCGCAGGCAATAGCCACAAAAACAGCGCCTAAAGAAACGATAAGAGAAACACGGGCGCCATAAACAATACGGCACCAAATATCCCGGCCAAATGGGTCGGTGCCCATGATATGGGCGGCGCTGGGCGGCTGATTCCTATTCGCCAAATCTACCAAACCATAATCGTAGCCTGTTAAAAGCGGCGCAAAAATAGCGATCAACAACATCATGAAGATCAAAGCACCGCCGATCATTATGAATTTACTTTTCATAATCACTCTCAAACTATTCAAA
>WRKD01000099.1 GCA_009778255.1 Bacillota bacterium | reverse complement strand
GGGAGGTGAACAAGAAGTTATCGAATACCTTCTTGCTCACTATTATGACCCATTATATCATTATCCAGATAGCCCAGCCAAAGATTATGCCATATGTATTAACAGTAACAATGAAAAAGAAGCAGCCACAAGCATTGCGGAATATATTAAAACGACTGCCCTATAGGCATAGAACATCAATATCGTTTAAGACGGGGCTGAATAATGGAATTGACGAACAGAAAAAGACCAATAGCCAAACAATATAAAGAGGGCAGGCAAAACACTCCGGATAATTCCTTGTCGGCAGATTATTCGCCCACTATCTTTCTATTAAGTTTGGGTTGTTCTAAAAATCTTGTGGATAGCGAGGGAATGCGTGGTTTAATTGCCGAACAGGGTTGGCAGCTAACGGATACACCAAAGAAAGCCCAGGTCATTATTGTTAATACCTGCGGTTTTATACAGCCTGCCCAAGAAGAAAGTATCGCTGCGCTCTTAGATGCGGCAAACTATAAGAATGTGGGGGTTTGCCAACTTTTAATTGCCGTTGGCTGCCTGGTGGAAAAATATCGTACCGAGCTCCAACAAGAGTTACCGGAAATAGATGCGTTTTTAGGCAGTAGTGAATATGGTTTAATAGCACAGCTGGTAGCGGAAAAACTTGGATTACCCTCGGTTTTTGCTTGCAATTTAGCGGATATTTATGCCAAGCGTTTAAACATTTCACCACCATGGTTAGCCTATATTAAAATAGCCGAAGGCTGCGATAATCATTGCAGTTATTGTTTAATACCACAGTTGCGCGGGGCTTATAAAAGCCGTCCCATGGAAGATATTTTACTAGAAGCCCGTCGTCTTGCCCAAGACGGCGTTAAAGAGTTGGTTTTGCTGGCTCAAGATACCACAGCTTATGGTTTAGATATTTCAGGCCAGCGCCTGTTATCTAAGTTGCTTATACAATTAGCCGATATGCCTTTCATGTGGATACGCCTGCTCTATGCCTATCCAGATGGTGTTGATGAAGTTTTGCTTAAAGTAATGGCTTCGCATGATAATATTTGTCCATATTTAGATATACCATTACAGCATGGGGATGATAATATCTTACGTGCTATGGGGCGCTCCTTAAATAGCGCTCAATTACGCGAGAAAATTGATCTTATTCGCAGATATATACCGAATATTGCTATACGAACCACCATGATGGTTGGCTTTCCCGGCGAAACGGAGGAAGCATTTTCAGCAATGCTAGAATTTGTGCGCTGGGCTCGTTTCGATTGGCTGGGGGCTTTCGCTTATTGTCGAGAGGAAGATACTATAGCATATAACTTACCGGATCAGATTGATAAAGAGACAAAAAATCGTCGGTTAGAGCTGCTCTTACAAGAAGCGGCGCACTTATCGGACGAGCGGTTAAAAAACTATATTGGTCGCACCCTAACTGTATTAACCGAAGCTTCGGCAAAAGAGGAATACGGTTCCGGTTGGTGGCGCGGGCGAAGCGTTTATCAGGCTCCGGAAGTGGATGGCGCTGTATATTTTGTAGCGGAAGATATAAACCCGGGTGAAATAGTATCTATACACATAACCGGCAACGATGTGTTTGATTTGCTCGGTAAAAAGTTGAGCAATATAAAAGAGAGGTAGCCGGATGAAAGCAAGAGATATTAATCTGCCTAACCGAATCACCATTGCCCGCGTATTACTGATACCTTTATTTGTGGTGCTTGCATTATGGCTTTTCCCAGGGCATAGTATATGGGCGGCGTTTGTATTCGTGCTTGCTTCATTAAGCGATGCCCTAGATGGAAAGCTGGCCCGCCGTAATAATCAGGTAACTACTTTAGGCAAGTTTTTAGATCCCCTAGCCGATAAACTTTTGGTTTGTTCGGCATATATAGCTTTGCTGGCATTGGAACGTTTACCGGCTTGGATGGTGATAATAATTGTGTGCCGCGAATTGATAGTTAGCGGTGTGCGTATATTGGCAGCCGATGCAGGAGTGGTTATAGCGGCTTCGGCGTTAGGGAAACTTAAAACAACATTGCAAACTATAAGTATTTTTATGTTGCTTTTAGCAGAGCTTTCCTTTTTTTCGCAACCCTTGTATTTTCTTCTTACACAGATATTTTTGTGGCTGGCTTTAATTACTACGGTGATATCCGGCGCCGATTATCTTAAAAAAGGCGGGCAGTTTATAAAGAACTAAGATGGGCGGTTTGTTTTATGGATGATTTATATAAGCAGGCGGAGCATATAATAGGTTTATTAAAGGAAAAAAATTTACAGCTTGCAACGGCGGAATCTTGCACCGGCGGAATGCTATCCGCCGCTTTAACCTCTGTGCCTGGCTGCTCGCAATGTTTTGGTTATGGTTTGATTACATATAGTAATGAAGCCAAAGAGCATCTGTTGAAGGTGACGCAATCAACCCTTAATAGCTACGGGGCAGTTAGCTCAAAAACAGCAGCAGCTATGGCGCATGGTGTGGCCGAACTTGCTCAAGCACAAATTGGGCTCTCTATAACAGGTGTGGCCGGCCCCGGTGGAGCAACGGCAGAAAAACCACTTGGTTTGGTATATGTAGGTCTAGTAGTGCAGGGACGGGAAATAACAGCAAAGTATAGCTTTAAAGGAAATCGCGATGAAGTACGTACACAATCTGTAAAGGCCGCTTTGAAGCTATTGCAAGAGCAATTGAATTAAGTATACAAATAAAGCTTACTTTGTCAAAGCTTTATCTGCGGAGGGAAAAATGAAAAAACTGTTTTTCAGCCTTATAATCTGCTTTGTAATCTTAGAAGCCTGTTCTTTTGCGCCGGGTTTGGCAGGCGAAGAAATACAATTATATACCAGCGACTCAGGCTATCATATTAGTGTGCCTGCCACTTGGCAATTGCTTACAGAGGATGCCCAGAGCGCCATCTTTATTGCGCCGGAAAACGATATCAGTTTGACTATAATCAGTGAATTAGGCGGGGAAGCCTATTACAGCCTTATGGAAATAGCACAAATGATGCTCGATCAATTACCGCAAAGTCAAAGCGACTGGCAGGTGAAGCGTACCATAGCTAATTCCGACGATAAGCTGCGCTTATCCATAACAGGAGAAGACGAGGCTGGGGCTGAATTAGTGCTGGATTTAAGTGTTTTGCAACCTCATCCCGGCATACGTTATTATTTGCTATTTGCTACCAATAGCACCGCTGCTTTTCAAAAAGAAGCTTTATTCGACGATATCGGTAAAAGCTTTGGTTTAGATGCCGATTTACCTTATCTATATACGCTGATGGAGGAATGGCGCTCTCAAGAACAAGAATAGGATGTCTTTATTACTTAAAAGATGGGTGAAGAGCTAGTATTTAGAGGCGCCCGCAAAGATGCTTATAGCCGTTCTGCCACATATAACCCCATTGCTCCGGCTTGGGCGAGGGAACGCGTTACACCGCTACCATCGCCTAAGGCATAAATACCTGGCGCTATTTCGAAATCATTATTAAGGAAATGCGGTTTTATGCTATAGTATTTTGCTTCAACTCCATAGAGCAGGGTAGAAGCATCTGCTGTGCCGGGCGCAATATTATTCAAAGCATATATGGTTTCGACAATATTATCTAACTGACGTTTAGGCAGACAAAGTGAGAGGTCGCCTGCTACGGCGGCAAGAGTGGGACGAACTGGGTTGGCGGTAATTCGTTCTTCGGTACTGCGTCGGCCATGGCATAAATCTCCGAAGCGCTGCACAAGCACACCGCTACCACTAAGCATATTCCCCAGCTGTATTAGATGCTTCAAATAATCCAGCGGATTTTGGAAGGGCTGGGTGAATATAGTTGTAGAAAGCAGCGCAAAATTTGAATTGTCGCTTTTTTTATGTTCTGCGGCGAAGGCGAACCCATTTACAGTCATTACGCCATTGGAATTCTCCCCAACCACATAACCGCCATCGTTGAAGCAAAATGTACTGCAAATATCCTCGTATTTGCCGGTAGTATAGCAGATCTTTGGTTCATATATGCGGTCGGAAATATGAGCCCAAACACTGCGGGGCAGCTCGATACGTACCCCAATATCTACCCGAGAGTTTTCAGCCTCTATATTATGTTGATGACACCAGCCTTCGAACCATTTCGCTCCTACCCTGCCTACGGCTATGATTAGTTTTTCCCCACAATACTCGCCTTTGGCTGTAATAATTCGGTGACTAACCGGATCGATATTATGCACTACCTCATTAATATGTATGTCGATGCGAGAATATAAGTACTCTATAAGGTTTTGCATAATGATATAATTGCCGTCTGTACCAAAGTGCTTTACCACAGCCTGCTTCAACTGTAAGTGGTAACGGGCGCATTCTGTTTTAATATCTTCAGCAGGCGCATAGCTTTTTGTTGTTGCGCCACAACGAATAAGTATCTTATCCACTTCTTCTATATAAAGAAGTGTTTTTTTATCTCCCAAGTATTGTGAAAGACAACCGCCGTATGCGGTAGTTTTAACAAATCTTCCGTTAGTAAAAGCTCCCGCGCCGGCTAAACCTTCTATTATGGCGCAGTTACTACAATGCATACAGCCGGCTGCCCGTCCATTACTTATAGGGCAAATACGTTTTTCCAGCGCCGCGCCACGTTCGAAGAGCCCAATGCGCCAATCGGGGTACAGTTCCCGGGCGCGGTAAGCAGATAAAAGCCCGCCAATGCCGCCTCCAATAATGATCAGATCATATTCCACAATGTTCGCCCCTTAGCCCTTTTTTTTATTGTAGCACAAGGGGGTTGTCATTGCAAAGGTTAAAGTTACTTGAGGGTTATATAAAATTAAAACGGGCAAATAACTAGATCTAACAGGTTAAATCATATATTATTAATTATTATTCCGCAAAAGATGCACCATAGTATTAGTATGTTTAATAAAATGGTTACAAATTTATAAAAATTTTGTGAAAAATATTAAAAAAAACACTTGACATAGAGAAAAATATATGCGATAATGACACTAGAAACATTAAAGTTACTTGAACCTTTAAAAAATGTAGCAAATTTTAAATTTGTAACTTGAGCACTTAGTTGCTTAAAAGAATTATCGGCCAAAAAAAGATGTTTAAAATAGAAAGGGGTATAAAAATGTCTAAAAAAATGTTAATACTGTTAGGTTTGGTTATAATATCGGTTCTGGTAATTTCATCTGCAACATTTGCGTTGAATAGTTTGGATGCAGATAGAGATAATACCATGGGTAACGAATCTGATGTTTTGAATACTAGCGATGATAACAGCGACAATAGCGAAAAAGGCAATAACAACAGCGATTCAGAAAACTGCGATGAACAGGTTAAAGATAACGAAGACGAAAATACTGAAGATGAAGTGGGCATACTTGACAATAGTGATGATGAATCAAATGAAGATAATAGCAATGTTGATCAGGACGGCGTAAAAAATGAAGATGAAGATAATGGCTTTGACGACGACATTACTAAAGACGATTTTTCTAATGAAGATATTTTTAACGATGAAAATAGCATTCCGGAAGCTTTGGCCCTGCTGACTTTGGTAAACAGTATTGAAAAAACCATATATCTTAAAGGTTCGGGCAGTGGCAATGATGAAGATTATAGTAAAACTTGGAATAATGTGTTCAGGTTAGGTAAAACACAGGATAGAGATTATAATGGAGTTCCTAATATATGGCATTTGGTTATCAGCGCCAATAAGGCGGAAACCATAACTTATATGCATTTGGAATTCAAAAACGGTGAAACATTCGAGTGGAATCCTGCCATGGGTTTGTCTTATAATAACGGTGGAAAGAATCAGGGTTGGATCATCATAGCTCCGGCTACCTGGGAACTAGCATATGTGGATAAAGGCAATAATAATGAAAGTGGCTGTTTTGTATTAACGGAAGATAATGGAAATATTCAATTCAATATTAGTGGGTTCCGCCAAGGTATACCGGATATCGATACCGACGATGATACCGACACCGACAATGATACCGACACCGACAATGATACCGATACCGACACCGACAATGATACCGACACCGACAATGATACCGATACCGACAATGATACCGACACCGACACCGACAATGATACCGATACCGACAATGATACCGATACCGACAATGATACCGACAC
>WRKD01000098.1 GCA_009778255.1 Bacillota bacterium | reverse complement strand
GGTTTATCTCAGCGGACCTTCCGGTTGCGGTAAAACCAGCCTGCTTTTACTGCTAGCCGGTTTATTACGCCCCCAAGCAGGAAAAATACAAGGGTTAGAAAACAAGCGCCTTTCTATGTTGTTTCAAGAAGACCGGCTATTACCCTGGCTAAGCGCTGCTGAAAACGTGGCCCTCGTATTGCCTGCCAACCAGGCAAAAGAAGCGCTGTTTTGGTTGGAACTGGTAGAATTGGCGCAGGAAAAAGAACAGTTGCCCGGCGAGCTCTCCGGAGGCATGCGTCGTCGGGTAGCCTTGGCGCGGGCTTTAGCGTATAATGGAGATATACTGCTTTTGGATGAACCAACAAACGGGCTAGACAACGATTTGACCCACCGTATCTTAGAGCGTATAGAAGAGCTATATGCCGAACGGCTGATAATTACGGTCTCCCACGATATTAGCCTTTTATTTTCGCAAACATCCCTCATCAAACTAAGCGGTCCTCCCTTAGCTGTATGCAGCTAAAGCAGCTGATTTTATAGCATGTAGTACAAAATACCTGCATATAGCAGGTATTTTGTTAGAAATTACATTGCTCGCTAGCTTCTAGCTTCTTGCCTCTAATACATGTACAGGTACGGGCAAACATTTAAGAATAGCCAGTACATCTTTTTTAGCATGTTTGGTTACCCATAAAGCCAGCTTGCCCAATTTGGCATCCAATGTAGTTACCAAAGCCAAGTTATCGTACCCTTCCAGTAACTTATTGAAAAAATCGATATCGCGCGGCGCAACTTCCACCAGTATCATTTCTTCTCCCCCCCTTAAGGGACTATAATCTATCATGCGCCGCTATACACCTCCTAAGCTAGAAGTTAGAATATAAAGAAAACCGAGATAAAACGGTTTCCTGTATCTTTTCTTTGACTATAAATAGTCTTTCGCTACGAAAAGTAAAAACCCTGCTTTTATTTTTCTATGCTAGTCTACTATTGCATTATAGATTATGCTATAATGGCTATGTAATATTTAATTCCAACAAAAGGACAGTATATATGATAATAAAGAACGAAACGGAATTCAATGGAATGAAAGAAATCTGCCGCATAGTGGCTATAATACTGCAAAGAATGGGGCAAGCAATTAAGCCTGGTATTACTACCGGGGAACTGGATCAGATCGGTCATGATTTGCTAAACAACTATGGCGCGCGTTCGGCGCCCATGGTATGTTATAACTTTCCCGGATACACTTGTATCAGTGTAAACGAGGAAGTTGCACATGGTATACCTGGCTCGCGTATTATCTGTAAAGGAGATACGGTGAATATCGACGTTTCAGCCGTAATAGATGGCTTTTTCGGCGATACCGCAGCTACCTTTGCCGTCCCTCCGGTAAAAGCCTCAACGCAAAAACTACTAAATTGTGCCAAACAAGCATTGCATAAAGCCTGTAGTGCTGCGCAAACCAACCTGCCCCTAAATGGTATTGGTTTGGCAGTGGAAAAAGAAGCCCATAAGCATGGCTATACTACCATCCGCAATCTCTGTGGTCATGGCGTGGGTTTAACCTTACACGACGCCCCGGAAGGAATCAATAATTTCTTCGACAAAAAAGACAAGCGCCTTTTACAATGGGGCATGGCTTTAGCAATAGAGCCATTTATTTCCGAAAAAGAACAATATGTACAAGAACTGGCCGATGGCTGGACACTTAAAACACCTCATGATTCCGCAGTGGCGCAGTTTGAGCATACGGTAGTTGTGATGGATGGTAAATCTCAAATATTAACTTTGCCCTATTAAATGATAACTATTTAGCCAGAGGAAAGCCGCTCAATTCTTTATGAGCGCCGTTTATTCATAACCAGTAGCTTCGTTATAGTGAAAGCAAACCCGGCAGTTAACAATGATAAGGCAAACCTTAAAAATACTCCCATAAGAGGCGGAGGAGATATTTCAGTCAAGAAATAGAAAATAGCATTGATCAAAAGTGCAAAAAGCACAACTGGAAAAATAGCACCACCACGCGCCAGCGCAGTTATAAGGCAGGAAGAGATAAATATTGCGCCAAAAAAAATATAAAAAGGGAGCAGTTCTTCACCGGTAATATAACCCAACCGGGAATAAATAATATAACCCCAACAGATAGCAGATAATATTATTATAGCCGCACAACAGCTAAGTCCGGCTAATTGCAGTAATAAATGACGCCACAATCCACGCTTGCGCCGACGGGAAGTTCGCCGATAATTCTTTTTTCCGCCTTCCTCCGGATAGATATTGTTATGATCTAAATCCATGCCAAATACCTCAAAAATACTTATTATCTTCACCCCAATATTACCTGCCTATTGACAAGTAAGATAAAAGGTTATAGTCTATGGGTATGACTAAAAACATTGCGTCATCTTTAACCGTAAAACCTCGGGAACATATCTATGGCTATACTATCTTGGTATTGTCGGCGATGATTTGGGGAACAGAAGCTATATTGGTAAAACTGTGTTATAATAATGGTTTCTCGATCATCAACTTACTTAGCCTACGTTATGCAGCATCTTTGCCAGTTTTTGTCTTATTGACAAAACTTGAGCATAACACATTAACCCCAACCAAAGAGCTGCTTTTCCCTTTACTTAAGTTATCTGCCAATGTTTTGGCCGGAGTAATCATGCTTTATTTAGCTTTGGCGCTGCTCCCAGCCACCTTAGCTATTCTATTTTTTTACGCCTACCCCTCGTTCACCAGCTTACTGCATATGCTACTGAAACGCGGCCCTTTGGGCGCGTCACGTTTTTTGGCGCTGATCATCTCGGGCTTGGGGCTAATACTGCTATATTGGAGTTCCAACATGGGGCTTTCCTTACTGGGGGTAGCCTGCGCCCTTGCTTCAGCCCTTTTACAAGCCGGCAAGCTATTTCAAACTGCCAGTCTTTTACCGCGTATCGGCGCCGCTAAACTCAATCTTTTTAACGCTTTTACCACCACCATTGCTGTTAGCCTAATTTATATTATACAAGCTTCTATAAACCCACAGGGTTTTGCGCTTACTGCCATTAACGGCCTCGGCTGGCTGTATATGCTAACTCTGGGGATGATTGTTACGGTTTTTGGTAACCTGTTTATGACAATTGGTATAAAAAATGTTGGCGCGGTTGATACTTCTTTGGTATTATTGCTAGAACCATTAACCACAGCAGCTTTAGCTTTTCTTATTTTCGGTGATGTACTCAGCTCTTGGCAAATGTTAGGCGGATTATTAATTCTGCTGGCAGTAGCCCTGCCAGCCACCGCTAATTTAAGAAGAGCTTAGGAATAAAATTCCCCAAAAAAGAAGGTTTGATATACAGTGGCGCCTATTTCCCTCTGGCATCATAAGCAAAAAGCCCTGTCTTCCTATGAAGGTGAAGAGAATATAGCCGGGCTTCCTGTTCCACTATGGACCAATGCTTTTCTAAAAATCTGGTGTTTGAACTTTTTTATTTGTATATGGTATTTTATAATCAATGCTGTTTTCCCCTTTTATATAAAACAATTGGGCGGTTCTGAGCTGCTGGTGGGGATAACAGCGGGTGGATACGCTTTAACCGCTATTTTAGTACGACCGTTAGCCGGCTGGTTTTTGGATCATCGGAGCCGCAGCAGTATTCTTAAATATGGTATTATTGGGCTGACCATAATATCTGTTTTATTACTACTCTCACCCATACTAGGGCTGGCGGTAGCTTTGCGTTTACTTAGTGGCTTAGTGTATTCCAGCGCAAGTACGGCAAGCAATACCAATGTCTGTGATATTATACCACAAAGCCGTTTTGGTGAGGGCATGGGTTTTTTGGGTTTAGGTAATACCCTGGCTACTGCGCTGGGCCCTTTACTGGGGTTGACCATAATGGCATTATATGGGTTTAAAATAACATTTGCAGTTAGCGGGCTCTTAGTATTCTTGGCCATGCTTGTTACGCGTGGTTTACCTTATAGAACAATACAAAGGCGCTATTATTTGCCAAACCGTTACCGCCTAAAAATTTCTGAATTCTTTAATGCTTCTGCTTTACCAGCTTCCTTGGTAATGCTGTTTGCCGGGGCGCCTTTTGGCGGCATTTCGGTCTTTATCGCGCTTTATGGTGAATTCTCCGGATTAGGCAATGGCGGCTTGTTTTTTGTCTTGGTTGCCCTAGGGACTGGCAGTACCAGGTTGTTCTCTGGGCGGCTGGCAGATAAAAAAGGTGAGCAACCCTTAATTGTTATGGGCAACAGTAGCTTTCTTCTGGCTTTGTTGCTGCTTTTATGGGAAAGCTCCGCCAACTATTATGTCTCGGGCTTATTCTTTGGTTTTGGCTTTGGCCTTTCCGCTCCGGCTATGCAAACCATGGCTATACGCATAGTGCCAATGAACAAGCGCGGCTCGGCTTCCAGTACCTTTTTATGCGCCAACGATATCGGCTCTGGCTTAGGCGGCCTAGCAGCCGGCGGGCTGGTAACTCTTTTCGGATATAGGCCTATGTTTGCCGTAATGTGCATCTTCACTGTTTCTTCTCTGCTTATTTACGGGCTGTGGGCAGCCAAAACACCCTCCGCTTTTAAGGTTTATCAGAAAAACAAAGGGCTATATTGATGATATCACGCAATAAAGAAGCGGCAGCCGCAAAAACGCCGGAAGCGCCGCCGCTTATAGTTAATTCTCCTAAGGTATCTGTAGTATATCGTACAACCTTATTTTTACCCTCCACATGATAATAAGGATGTTGGGGCCCGAAAACCAGCGGTTCCACTTTCATGAGCAAGCGGTTGTTTACATAGGCGCTTCTGCCCACCAGCTTATAACGTAAACCTGCATGGGTAGCTTGATTAAGATCGTACCGGTTTAGCCCGGTTATTCCGCGTACTTCGACATCGGCTAAACGTTTATTTTCATTTAACAATACATTAGTCAAAATAAGCAGCTTAATTGCCGTATCCCAACCCTCTACATCCAAAGAAGGGTCTGTTTCCGCTATACCCAAGCGTTGCGCTTCTGCAAGGGCTTCGTTAAAACTCTTATGCTGTTCCCTCATTTCTTCCAAAATAAAATTGCTGGCGCCATTTAGTATTCCTTCAATAGATAATATATCAGCGCCGGCTAAAGCCATCTCCCCGGCATTAATGGCGGGCAAAGCTCCACCGGTTGTACAGCCGATGCCAAGCTTTACCCCATTATTCTCAGCCATTTTCTTTAATTCATGATACGCCAGCAATATCGGCCCTTTATCGGCAGTTACTACATGCATACCATGCTTGAAAGCTGCCTTAATATATGAATACCCCGGCTCGCCACTTTCCTTATCGGTAGGCGTTGCCAGCACAAGCATATCTGCCTTGTGACGTGCAAGCATTTTATCATAATCGGCGCTATTTTCTACATCTATGGTATGAGTGAGCCGCAAAAACAATCCCCTTGCCTTCAGGGCGTTTTGTTTATCTTCTAACAGTTTTATAAAAGCGCGGCCTACGCCGCCGCATCCTACTAAAGCTAGTCGCATAATTAGTAGCCTTCCTGGTCAGATACTTCTCCGGCTATATTTTGCGCCATAATCTCGCTTATTGCAGCTAAATCTTCACTTTGGCCTAAAGCCCAGCATAACTTGGCATAAAGCGCTTCTGTAGTCATATCATAGGCAGGGATGGCACCTGCTGCCTGCATTACCAAACCTGGCTCATAAAGCGACATATCGCTGGCTTCCAGCAGGCATTGGCTGGTTATTGCTACCGCTACTCCGCCACGTATAGCTTGAGCCAGCGCAGAAGCGATATCTCGACGCATAACTGTTACATTGCCTGCTCCATAGCCTTCTACAACAAACCCGCGATACCCCAAAATTATAGCTGCTTCAATAATATTTGGTTCTAAACCGGGCGCCAGCTTCAGCAACATCACGCGGCTTTGGCAATAAGCAGCCAAAGAACGCGGGCTTCGCGAAGAAGGAGGCGGAGCGTC
Organism: Bacillota bacterium; assembly: GCA_009778255.1. Lineage (GTDB taxonomy): Bacteria > Bacillota > Dehalobacteriia > UBA4068 > UBA4068 > WRKD01. Next base: position 115 of record WRKD01000098.1, on the reverse strand, counting down.
ATGCCAAGTTATAGAATTATCAGTCACCACGCCCGCCAATGGCGCATTAATACTGAAAAAAGCTTCCGTGCCTTGTGTGCGTACTTTCACAGCCCGGCAACCGCGAATTATTTTA
>WRKD01000097.1 GCA_009778255.1 Bacillota bacterium | reverse complement strand
GTCCGCAATGACGGGGATATTTAGGTAATTAGTCTCATTTTGATCATTTTGTTAGTGTTTATTCTGGTTTCTAGAGGTGCCCTATAGAGATATCGGAGAACGCAGATGTTCTGATAATACCCACAGGAGATTCAAAATATTGTATATCCAGAATAACCAGGCCAGAGAATAGTCTTTACGAAAGCTAAGCTCTGGCAACAATATGGCAACAAAAAATCGTATAGCCCCTGATTTATTGATAATACAGACAACCAGAATACCATGAACCAAATCATCTAAACAAAACTGTTTAGAACGCACATGACAGAGTCGAGTGGGAGAGACATGATGGATAAAGACGACATGAATAACATCGAAAATGAACAATTTAAGTTTATCGAGGCATTAAGCCGGGAAGCATTGATAGAGATACTTCTTGAGTTGTGCAAAGATAGCGAATTGGCGAAACGCATTCCTGCAATGTCAAAAGCTGCCTTGGCTAAAGTTGAAGCTGATGCAATTGCTGATGAAGTTTTCAGAAGCCTAAACACTATTCAAGTTGAAGATTTATGGGATAATTCCGGAAAGACGCGTGGCGGCTATCAGGATCCGACCGACGTTGCATTTGAGATGATTGAAGATGAGGTGCAGTATTATATTCAAAAAATGAGGCAATATAATAACCTTGGCATGAAGAAAGAAGAAAAAGAATACTGTAAGGGGATTATTATCGGCCTTATGCGATATGGTGAAACCGGTAATAATGAATTTCGCGATTGGTGTCCTGATGATCCATATACAGTTGCTGAAAATATAATTTACGATTGGAAGAATGATCACACGACAGAGGAGATTGAAGAGATTCAAAAAGTCTATGACAGCTTTTTTGCTGATGACGAAGCTAAGTAGAACGCAGGATCGGAATGGAGGCTCATAAATGAACTATACGGCAAGGAAAAAATACGAAAGTTGTTACGATTTTCTGCATAAATTGGGCCGGGAATACAAAAAAAGAGGCTAACTCACCCATTTATAATACCGGGTGAGTTAACCTCTTTTTTTCATTTTTTATTCAACTATTCCGCCATTATTTATTTCCACTTGACCAGACGCTACCATATTCTCTTTCATTCCCAATAATTCTTTATAAAAATGCAGCGGCACATAAGTATGCCCCTTAGTGAGCTCAGATTCATATTCCCCAATACTCAATAAAGGATTTCCATCTAGCAACACCACTGGCTTTTCCCAGCCAACTTTATGTCCCAATGCTTCGGCTACAGCGCGTAGCGGAACCATAACAATACCATCTGCCCGCAAATAAACGGGAGGGGCGTCTTTAAGTTGTTTATGCTCCACAACTAATGGCATACCGTCTTTTGCCGACGTGGTTTCGGTAGTAATTGTTACAGGCAAAGGCATGGCGTCTGTAAGGGCCAATACAATAATGCGCTGCGGTGTTGTTATTGCAGGTATGCTACGGGTAGTTATGCCATAATACACCGCTAATCTTAAAGAGCCCAAATTCAAATCCGCAGGGGCTGCCTCGCCTCCGAATAACAAAATTTCCGTATCTTCGCCAATATTTAGCTTAAGCGTCTTGTCATCGCTGATCAATTCATCGTCGAAACGCGCCGCCTTGATGAAATGCCCTTCTTCAATATCTACCGCCATCAGCATAGCTTGATAGCGCGGCGGATAGATAAGTGCATTTGGCTGACTATTCAGATAGTAACCAGTTGCGGTTGCACCTTCTTTAAGTTCATTTTCCGTAAGCATAAAAGTCACTTCATCTACCACAAAACTGGCTTGAGTTCCTTCCTCATTTTCCAGTAGCGCTAACATAGAGTTTGCGCTTTCAACCTTCAGCGAAACAACTTTACCGCTGAATTCCCCATAATATGGAAGTGTAGCTAAAGTGGGCGTTTCATCTTCTCCTAAAGCAAATACCAGCGGGCAAACAGTTACAACAAAAATCAGTATCAAAAACACGGCGCATAACTTGATTTTCATACCAACTCTCCCTTCTGCGTTTTTATAGAACGATCAACTGTGCAACAAACAAAATTCTCCCCAGATCTTCTTGGCCAATTCAACAAAAAACTCCAGTGACACCGGTTTATCTAATTGATTTATATAATGCCTTTTCGCCAAATCATCCGAATAAGCGTCAAGCGGATATACGCAATAATTTATATAACCACGCTCATAATGCATAACCAGGGGTATAACGCCGCACTTATCTATTACCAAGCCGCTTTTTTCTTCTATAAATTCTAAAGAGAGCATTCCTTCCAGCATTCTGTCGCGGCGATCTTGATTAGAGATAAAATTACCTAAAGAGAACATAACCAATGTGCGGTGGCCTTCTTTACCCATTAGCCATTCCAGCGGCTGAATCACATGAGGGTGATGCCCTATTATCAAAGCTACTCCTAAATCTGCCAAATACTGCGCCAGCTCGCGCTGTTCTACACTGGGCTCGAACTGATACTCATTGCCCCAATGCAAAGAAACTATCACTGTGTCGGCCAGTTCCTGCGCTTTTTGTACATCTTTCGCCATTGCTTGCTTATCTATCAAATTCATCAGATAATTCTGCGCCATTGGCATACCATTGGTTCCATAAGAATAAGCCAGCCAAGCGAAGCGATAGCCCTGTTTTTCTATTATCCGTATCGTATCCCGTTCTTCCTGGCTACGGTTGATGCCAAGGCATAACGTATCCGTCTCTTCTTGCCAAAAATCGGCGGTAGCTTTCACCGCTTTAGCGCCTTTATCCAAGCCATGATTATTAGCCTGATTAACAATATTAAAACCCGTAGCGGCTAAAGCCAGCCCGGCTTGCTGAGGAGAATTGAACATAGGGTATCCGGAAGGGGCAAAAGCCGACCCGCCCAAAGGCGATTCCTGATTTACGAAGGCAAAATCGCTAGCGGCAATTAACTTTTCTACTTCCTTATATAAGGGGGTAAAATCGTAACCATCCGCTGTTCTGCACCAGCTGACAATTGGCATATGCAAAAGATTATCTCCCACAGCCACTAAAGTGATATGTAAGGGTTCCGGTTCCGGTTCCGGTTCCGGTTCCGTATTAGCTTCCTTTGCCAATGCGCTTTGTTCTTCCTGTATCTGCACAAAAACAGGCTGCAGCCCTTCATTTACTTCGCCTAACTGAGAAAAAGAAGCGGGGTTTTCTATTACAGCTGGCGATTCTGTTATAATACAGCCCGCCTCTACAATACAGCATAGCAGCATAAGGCGGAATGCTGTTTTTTTTAAAACTTTAATCATTCCCAAATATCCACCACATTGCCGCTACGCACAAGCGCTGTTTTAGGCGCATCAACGGCATAACCCAGCGCTAATGCGCCATACACCGCCTCGTCTTGCTTTACGCCGATCTCTTCCAAAAACTGGCGTATGGGCGGGGCATCGCCATTCCAGCGTAAATTATTAATCCAGCAATTACCTAAGCCCACTGCTGTTGCCATCAGCATCATGTTTTGTAAAGCAGCAGCGCTGTCTGGCACATTATTGGCATTATCGCGCCGGTTGGCTACTACGATTAAAGTAGGCGCGCCATAATAGAAATTGTGTTTGCCAACTTTAGCCAGCTTTATTGATTGCGCCAACATTGGGTTTGCTGTAGTCGCATCCAAATTCGCTACGATCTGTTCCATAAGGGCGCGGATCTTTTCCAATAATTCTTGTTTTCTAATGGCTATAAAATGGCATTGCTGCACATTCATGCCACTAGGCGCCATACGGCCTGCTTCTATTACCTGTAAAAGTAAATCTGGGGCAACTTGTTTAGCCAAATAAGCGCGGCAGCTGCGCCGCATACATATCAGGTCATACAAATCCTTTCCTTCCATATTCAGCCTCCTTAACACATTACCTAATCCTTTATTCATAATCCATGGTTCAACTTATAGGCCGGCAAATAAACTGTTAAAAATCTGCATAATTATCGAAATATCCCTGTACAAGCACTATGGGCGTACCTTTATCACCGCTGCCGGAGGTGAGGTCGCATAATGAACCCAATAAATCTGTAATACGGCGCGGCGTTGTACCTTGGGAATCCATATCTTTGCCAAAATCCTGGCTCTTATCGCGAATATAAAAACGTATAGCCTCTTTTAATTCTTCGCCGCTTAAGTGAGCAAAATTATTATCTGCCAAATATTTTAGCTTGACTTCGTGGGGAGTGCCCTTTAAACCATCAGTATAAGCGGGGGAAACTACTGGGTCGGCCAGTTCCCAAATATGACCAATAGGGTCTTTAAAAGCGCCGTCGCCATATACCATTACTTCTATACTGCGGCCACTACGCTCTTTAATAGACAAAGCCACCTTCTCAACAAATTCTTTACTATCCCGGGGGAACAGTTTAACCGTATCTTCGGTTGCCTTATTAGAGCCTAAAAGGCCATATTCGCTATTGAAACCGCTACCGTCAATAGATGTTGAAAGTATCTGCGAAAGCAGATACAAATTCTTTGCACCCGCTTCCTTAAGCAAACGGCGGCTGCGCTCTCGGCTATGTATATCGCAGCACAGCACATTATCACAATAAGCCAATACAGCACGGGGATCATTGCCAAAAATTATCTCCGCCTCAGCGCCGGCTTCATGTATCAATTCTTCATAATACGCTACATAATCCAAACCTGTGAACAGATGACGCGGCGCCCCGAAAAGTTCACGATAATTCTGCAGAGTCAGAATATCTTGACGCGGATTCAATCCGGTTTTATCTAATTCCTCCCAGCTTATTAAATGGTTTCCCACTTCATCTGCCGGGTATTGCAGCAACAAGACGATTTTTTTCGCCCCGGCAGCTATGCCGCGCAAGCATATAGCGAAGCGGTTGCGGCTTAAAATAGGAAAAACCACCCCAATTGTTTCATTACCCAACTTAGCTCTCACATCGGCAGCAATTTGCGCTGTTGTGGCATAATTGCCCTGAGCCCGCGCCAGCACAGCTTCCGTAACCGCCAGCACATCACGATCATGCAATGCGAAGCCTTCCGTTACTGTTGCTTTAAGCAGAGTATCTACCACAATCCCCGCTAAATCGTCACCCTGACGTATAACCGGCGTACGTAAACCGCGCACCACAGTACCAAGATAGCGTTCCATACCATTCCTCGCATTCTTGTCTATTGAGGCGGCTAAACAAAAACTCCCCCAACCGCCCTGAATCATTATAATATATCTTTAAAGAAAGCGCAAACAAAAGTGAATAATCAGCCCCAATATTTTGCAATTATTTTCCAATTACTTTTCCAATTATTATCCAACTATTTTCTAAATTATTATACCTTTTATTCGTTAATTAAACATCTTTACCGGGCTAAGCAGTTTGATAATATGACAACCCTATCACAAAAAGTGACAAGATTGTCATATTATCTTACCTGAAATTCTACCATCTAGCCATCTAACTATTTGACTAGTTAGTTAATTAATTATTTAACTAATTGATCACCTAACTACCTAACTATCTAAATACTCATTATAATTACCACGCGGCGTAAAATGAGTATGCAGCAATTCATGAGATCTCTGTCCTAAAGGCTCCAGCAAATATTCGCTGTATAATTTTTTAATATCCGGGTTTTCATGAGATTTACGTAGCTTTTTGCCTTCATCTTCCGTGTATATGCCTTTAGCGCGCTCTTCTTTATAAAGGCTGCCTTGTTTATAGCGGGGCTGCCCGCCGCCGGCTACACAACCGCCCGGGCAAGCCATCACCTCGATGAAGTGATAGGGAGAATTTTTGCTTTCTATTTGCTCCATTAGCTGACGGGCGCCGGTTAAACCACTGGTCACGGCAACTTTCACTTTAAAACCTTCCAGAAAATCGTAAGCCGGCAATACATTTTCGATAGTTATTTCCGCTTCTTTAATCTGCTCAAAGCCAACTATAGATTCTATATGCAGTTTATCGAAGGGCAATTCTCTTCCGGTTACTAATTCATATACGGTACGTAGCGCCGCTTCCATAACCCCGCCGGTCACGCCGAAAATATCTGCGGCGCCGGAACCGCAACCCATAGGCGAATCGAATTGCGACTCGCGC
>WRKD01000096.1 GCA_009778255.1 Bacillota bacterium | reverse complement strand
GCAATCCAAGCCGCGCGGCTTCACAGCGGCGCCAATCAAAACCACGCAGTGACAGGCGTCGATATTACCCGCGTCGCGGATGAAAAAGGGCCTGCCTTTTTCTTCGCCGATTTGCCGCATAGCAGAGGCTAACCTATCTTTATCCTCACCGTCCACAACCATAATTTCAATGAGATCGATACCGCAGGCTTTGGGGGCGGTACGAGCCGCCGCCGACATCAATTCTGCTGCCCGCATGGTGGCACTGTGTTCTGTTTGTATACTTGTGTAAAGCATTTACATTCCCCGCTTTCTTATCAATATTTTCCATCAAGCAACTGATTTATAAATCCAACTCCTTTACGGTAACCCGCACGCTATCGCCCGCTTGTTTGCCAATTTTGGAACGGATTTCTTTAAGAATGCCGATGATATAACATACCGACCCGTCCGCGTTTTTTACACCCATATTGACAATGCTCCCATCATACGGCTCATCGTCAAAAGTAGCGTGGATTTTCACCCTGCCCTGCCCGAATTCCACTCTAATATCATAAGGAAACCGCACATAAGCGCCTCCCTTACCGATCGTGGAAGCCTCTATTATTGCATCGAATTCATAAATTTTTAATGTCATTTCGCCAGTACCACCGACTCCCACTCGTCCGCATTGAATCCGACTAAGACGCGGTGTTCATCAATAAGCAAAGGACGCTTGACAAGCATACCGTCTGTCGCGAGCAATTCTAAGCATTCTTCTTCGCTCATGGAAGGGATTTTTTCTTTAAGGTTGAGCGATTTGTAGAGTATGCCGCTGGTGTTAAAGAATTTCTTAACAGGCAGCCCGCTTAAAGAAAACCAGGCTTTCAATTCCACATATGTAGGGTTATTCGTCTTAATGTCGCGTATTTCGTACTGTGCTTCTAATCTATCAAGCAGGGCTTGTGCTTTTTGGCAAGTGGAGCATTTCGGGTAACAGATAAAGGTCAGCATGCGTTGCACCTCCGTTTTCAATATCTCTTTTTGTAATCTCATTATATTTACTTTGTCAACCAACAGTTCCCATATATATATGCTCTTTCAAAACAGTTATATCATTTTCTTTTACAAAATTAAAATTTTCGCTTTCAATTGCGATATGATAAAGCGCAATTCCCATGTCTATGCAGTGTAGCCTGTTATATATAAATCCTAATAAAGAATCCGATTTTTTACGATAGCAATGTATTTTGCCTTTCTCGGCAATAAAATACCAATTTTGCGCATTTACAGCGCTTGGCGCAAGCCGACAAGCCTCTAACCGGTCGTCGTTTCCTTGGCTAATCTCTTGCAGCGGTTTGCGTTTGAACTCGGAAAGTATGCGATGCAATGGTTCGGCGGGTTTTCCGAAAGCCATGCAAATTACATAAGGTAAAGCAGACGCTTCTAAGCCTTGCGACTTTGCCCCTCCCAGCCAACAACAACCAAGTCCAGATTCTGCAAAGTATAAATTCAATTGTTGTCCTATAAAACCGATGTTTTCAAGAGACCCTTCTTTTTCTTCACTGCCAAATATCAGATAATGTGGCGCTCTTACATTATTAAATACGCCTTTAATTTTATTTACGATTTCAACAGAATATTTAATATCCGGGTAGAGCGGCTTAACCTTATCAATTTGCGCCTGCACTTTTTCTAAAATAGCGGTATCCACGGGAGTAAGGTCGTATTTTCTTATTGATTTACGTTTTTGAATGATTTCGTACATAGTTTTCACTTTCCTCTCACATAATAAATTATCCGTTGTGGAGATTTATCAATTTTAGTTAAGGGCGCCTTTAATTCTATCCCGTACATGATGTTATTGTCAAGATATGTTTATTATTAACCATTATGCCGAGTCGATAAGTTTTGCACAGCGCCTAACCTAAGTAAATTCCAAAAATAAAAAACCCCGCAAAATGGGGTTTTTTATTTGCCTACTAGCGGCTTTCTTGGCCATTGCTCTGCTTTTCAAAAATTATTTAGCAGTATATCTAGCTTTAATCGATTCATTTTTTAGCTGTTTGGTATTGATCAATGTAGCAGGCGCGAATCTGGTCATTGCCCTTGGTATCTACATAGACTGTATAGCCGTTAACATCATAGTAATCTGCGGAATTATTGTTGATGGAAAAAGTTTTGCAAAACACATCTTGACTGCCGTCTTCATAAATAGCTACAACGGTTATAGTCAAATCATTTTTATTGCCATTTAATTTCTTAACAACGGCTGTGGGCATCAGTTTCGCCAGTTTGGTTTTTAGCATTCCCGGCTCGACAATTACAGGAATGGCAACTTTTATACCGATCATAAAGCTATATTCGCAGACGTTTACTTTAGCTTGCAACGGTGTGGAGAAGATATAAGGAGCAGTGGCAGCAACTGCGTAGGTAACGGTGAAGAGTTTGCCGTCGCCAATTATCGCGGTAGCGCAGGTGATATCGACATAGAGGACATTGCCATTGATAGTATAATCGAGAGTAGCACCGTCAGCCAAAGCGCCTAATGTTACATCTACGGGGGCGAAGATGGCGCTATCGAAAGGCAATTCTACTTCCCAATGAGTGAAACCATAATCATTATCTGTTATGGTATACGCCAACTCCACAGTATCGCCGGGGGCTGCTTGGATATCTGCCACCGAGAGTGTTATGGGGCCTTCTGGTTCAGAATAATAAATGATCATAGGGGCAAGGCCTGTACTGAATTCCTTATACTCTCCTTTAGTCGCTACATCTTGATGATTGCCGATGCCCGTGCCGGTTGCGATAAGGTTTGTGATTATATAATCATTGGCATTTGCCAGTTCAATAACCGTATTTTCAGGAGTAAACTTAAAGGGAATATTTCCTGCAGAACTTGAAAACGTCCCGCTTACAGCTTCATAGGTTTTAAAAAGCTGGCTCGCATTATAAAGTGTTACCGTACCTTCCTTCTCATCGAATAAGAATTTTGCCCGCTTAGTCACTTCCAGATCAATAGCTTTCTTTATACCATTGGCCAGCAAGTTGGTAGTTTTTAGGTGGCTATCATAGTTATAATCACTTAAGTCATCAAGGGAGGAATGGTACTGATATCTGTATACCTGGTTATTAGCGTCGCTCATAGAAAAGTTTCCGCCTCTGGCTGCAGATCTCGGTCCGCAAGAGTCGATTCCGAAGTAAGACCACATAGCATGATCAGAGGCGCCCCAGTTATTTATTCTGACATTTTTAATATCCAATGGCCAATCAACTTCAGTAGCAAAGCTTGAGAGTAAATGGGCAGATAAATTGAACATTGATGTCTCTCTGCCAAGATTAACGCCATACAGAGCATTTCGATAGTTTGGATACTGATAGCGCGTTTCGTATTGAATAGTGCCAAGTATGAACGTATCTATAGGATCCCCAAGCACATTTACCGCATTATCGAACGAAGCAGGCGTATCAAAGTTCATGTTAACGGTTATCACGTCTTTGCCTTCGGCGCGCAATTTTTCGATCATGTAGCTTGTAGCACTGAAATCGTTGTATTCTTCTGCACCTTGAGCAGCGAATATCAACTCAATATTACCTGTATCCACATTTTTGAAGCGCCGGGCCAACTCGGCGAGTGCGGAGACGCCTGTAGCTGTATCGGTAGCGCCCGGGGCGCCTCTTACGGTATCAATATGCGATGTATATACGATCACAAGATCCGGGTTATCTGCATCAGCAGCGGGTTTTCTGGCACGAGTCAAGCGGCCTATTTCCGGATCTGCTCTATAAACTTTAGTAATAATACCCGCTTCACCTGCTTTCTTACATTTTTCCACATCTGCAAGTGTGAGGCCTATAACCGAAGTCGTCGCAGTGGAATAGCTGCTGATAGTTACCGGAACATCATTGTATGTATAGGAGAATAAATTTGTTGTAGTCTTAGCATTATCGATCCTGGCGACAAAAAGACCTGTCACGTCAACTGTAAACGAATAAGCAGCTTTAATATTGGCAATGGCGTTATTGATCATGGTTCCTGTAACTGTACGGTCAAACCTTAGGGTTCCGTAAATTTTTCCACCGGCGGCAATCACGTCGCTTTCCGCCGGGGTTGAGGAAACGCGGTTATTAGAGGCGTTGAAGGTTCCGAAATCATGGAAAAGCCCCCCTGCAAAATCCCTAAAGCTGGCAGAATTCGGATAAGGGTTGCCGATAGCAGCAGCGCCGCTGGGAACATCGGCTTCAACCACGCCATATTGCTGACGAGCGTTCATAACTAAGTAACCGTATTGAGTACGTGTCGGGCTCAGTTGAATACCTCTGGCCGGAACCCAGCTATACAAATACTCTTCTAAAGAGATATCATAAACATTATCGCCGCCGTCAATTTTTTCGAATACCTCTTTCATGTATTCGCAGGCGCGCTGTTCAGAAATTGTTCCGGATATTCTCGGCCCGATATCATTTACAAGATATTCTATGGTTTCCCGCAAAACACAACCGTCTATATCCGGTATAATAGTCATTTTTAGCTCTTTGGTGTTTAAGGTAGTTTCTCCATCACTACTGAGTGTTACCGTAAATTTATAATAACCGTCAACATTCGGCTGAACCGGTGAATCGACTGTTGTAGCCGCCTTGAAAGCGGGGGCATTTATGGAGTCATTTACTGTCGCAGTAATTCCACTGCCGGTCAATAGCTTTGCCACGATCTCTTCAGCCTTTGCTTTCGCAGAAATAACAGTATCTCCATCGGCTCCATAAGCCTTATACACAGCCGTCTCAAGCTTCGTTACCATGGGGGTAAGATCAGCTTCCGCTAAGCTGGAATAACCAAGCGCCATTGTTCCTGTAGAAAATACCACAGCCGTTACCATAAATAAGCATAAAAAAACCTTCATCTTTTGCATAATATTTAGCCTCCTTAAATTTTATTTTAATAATAATATCAAATAAATATCTTGTCGTCAATAATTATGCATTATTTCTTCATTTCCCTCCGGAGATTATAAAATTATAAAATAAAAAGCCTATCTACTTGATTACTTTTGTTGATATGAGTATACTGTAAATAAGCAAAGTTGTTATTTAGGAGACACGATGCAATGAGAGCCAGGCCAATATGGCAAAAAAATATTATATGTGGTTTGATTTATATTGTTCTTTCATTATCGATTATTTTCGTGGTATATACTGAATTTTTTTTAGAAGGCGAATTAATTCTAGGCGCATTATGCGGCATTATTATTGCTATCATTACTTCCTACTATAATATGAAAAATATGATTGTAGCAAGGTTTATGGGAATTAACTCTGCTTTTTTGTCACAAATAGCATTATCATTATTTGGCGTTCCAAACAAGATAATACTATTCGTACTAAGAAATGATGAATTGATACATGTTACGGGGCGTATAACTTCAACAGAAGTTATGGGTTATCATTTCGGGCTAATGTTTTTTTGGTTTGCATTGATTGTTTCATGTGCGATTAGCATTATTGGTATTTATATTGTCAATATGATCAAAAAGCACAGGATACCATAATCGCCATATTTTTCGAGCCGCCTTTCAAATACAAGCTAAAACAAAAATCGTTTGGAGATAAAACTGTTATGGAAAAATCACAATTCGATATAACCGGTATGACCTGCACGGCTTGTTCAGCGCGTATTGAAAAAGTCCTTAGCAAGCAGGAAGGAGTTGATGAAATCACTGTCAACCTCCTCACAAACAGTATGTCTGTTTGCTTTGATCCTAAAATCATCAGCATAACGCAAATTATAAATAAAGTTGAAGCTCTGGGATATGGCGCAAAACTCAAAGCCGCCCCCAAAAATAAAGCGGCCATACCGGAAAACAGTTCCTCAAAAGAAATCCGCTACATGAAAAACCGCCTAATCACTTCATTTATTTTTGCCATACCCCTATTATATACTTCTATGGGCGAAATGCTCGGCTGGCCGCTACCGGCTTTTTTATCCGGCATGGAAAACGCAGGTATATATTCATTTACATTATTATTACTGACCATTCCTATACTGGTCGTAAACCGTAGTTATTATCTAAACGGCTTTAAAAACCTCAGCCATGGCTC
>WRKD01000095.1 GCA_009778255.1 Bacillota bacterium | reverse complement strand
GCAAAAGCCAATGCCGCGTATACCGGTCAATAATTTTTCCGCCTCTACCAGCCCGCTCATTTGCCCTGTCGGCAAATCGACTTGGGTTATATCACCATTGATAACCACAATAGAGCCTAAACCCATACGGGTGAGGAACATTTTCATTTGTTGCAAAGTGGTGTTTTGCGCTTCGTCTAAGATAATAAAAGCCTCTTCTAAAGTGCGGCCGCGCATATAAGCTAAAGGGACTACCTCTATTGCGCCGCGCTCCATTTGTTTGCGCGCTTGTTCTTGTCCTAAAGTTTCATCTAAGGCGTCATAAACAGGGCGCAGATACGGGTTGACTTTATCTTGCAAATCTCCGGGCAAAAACCCCAGTTTTTCACCTGCCTCCACCGCCGGGCGAGCTAATATAATGCGGTTAACTCGGCGGTTTTTTAAAGCCGCCACCGCCATAGCCACCGCCAAATAGGTTTTACCGGTACCGGCCGGACCAATACCGAATGCCAGGTCATGATCGCGTATGGTTTGCAAATATTGCCATTGACCGATGGTTTTAGCCCGAATTATGCGTCCTTTGGCAGTGACATAAACAGGCTCGGAAAACGCTTTGGGCAAATCAGCCGGAGGCTGAAAGCGAGTTGCCAAAGCATAATTGACACTAGCGGTGGTAATTGTTTGCCCGGCAGCGGCTAATGCCAGTAAATGACTAAAAACATTAACAGCTTCTCCAACCTCATCCGGTTGACCGTTTATACTGATTTCATCTCCGCGTACCACGATACGGGCTGAAAGAGTTTCTTCCAGCATTTTAAGATGCGTATCATGCTCGCCCAAAATGGCCATGGTTTTTACATTATCGCCGATTTGTAATTTTACTGTTTTCTCTGTCAAAATTTATCACCTCAAAATAGCGGGCATTGTACAGAAAGTGATATCTAGTTCTATTCGACGGTAGGCCAGATATTCCTCTACTTGCGCCGAGTCTGCAAAAGCAATTTAAACTAATTCATGGTTGCAGTAGAATACTCCATTATGTTATAATTTCCTAAAGGCGATGCTTTATTGCTAAATTCAAGTTTTTCCAACTCTATTACTGGTAAAAATTAATAAAATAAGGAGAATCTAATGAACAAAATAATCATAGTTGGAGGGGGTGCTGCCGGGCTTTTTGCGGCTCAAGCCGCCCGTGAAACAGATGCAATGTCCACTATATATTTAGTATGCGGAGAAAAGATTTTACCTTATTACCGGCCACGTATTTGTGAAGTTTTCTCGGGACTGGACCGAAACAAACTAACGGTGCATAATTATCAATGGTTTATAGAAAACAACATCGAGATTATCAATGGGCGCGTAACCTCTGTAATGCCGGAAGAGAAAAAAGTACTATTTGAAGATGGTAGTTATCTGTTCTATAATAATTTGATACTCGCCTGCGGTGCTCTTGGCAATAAACCGGAATTACCAGGCGGCGGAGAGAAAAATACGCTGGCTTTGCGCTTCTTATCCAATATAGAGCGCGTGAATAATTTACCGGGCCCGCTGGCACTGGTAGGCGGTGGTTTGCTGGGGTTGGAAGCGGCTTGGCATCTTTCTCAAGCCGGACGGCCCGTAATTATTGTCGAACGTGGCGAGTGGTTACTAAAACGTCAATTGGATGAAGAGGCAGCACGTTTCTTTTTAGGTCTTGTAGAAAAAGCCGGAGTACGCGTAGCTCTGCATGGCCAGGTAGAAAACTATGACGGTCAAACTTTGCTTTTAAACGACGGCAGGGCTTTTGAGGCGGCTTGTGTGATATTTGCTGCCGGCATAACACCTCAAATTAAACTTGGAAAGGCTCTGGGCTTAGACTTAGGCCGTGGTATAGTAGTAGACGAATTTATGCGTACCAGTTTACCAAATATCTATGCTTGCGGCGATTGCGCCGAACTATCGGGACAAGTTGCTGGTTTGTGGACTGTTGCTATGGCTCAAGGACAAATAGCCGGAAATAACGCCGCCGGATTAGAAATACCATATAAACCGGAAGTACCACCCTATATTATGAGGGCTATGGGCAGCAATATATGGAGTTATGGCGCGCAATCGGAAAACAGCTTGGTAAAGAAAAACAGTGTGGCGGGGAAATTGCTTAAATTATTCTTTAATGAACAGGATACGCTTATCGGTTCTATTCTAATAGGCGACATATCTCAAGCATCGGAAATTAAGAATGCTATTTTTGCCGCCATAAATAAAGAGGAGGCTATGCGCAGTATTATAAGCGCTAAATTAAATTTAAGGGAGGAATAATAATGAAAAATTTTGTATGCTCCGTATGTGGTTATGTGTATGAACAGGAACAAAATGAGAATATCCCCTTTGAGCAATTACCCGACGATTGGTGTTGTCCTTTATGCGGAGTTGGCAAGGAAGATTTTGAGGAGGAATAATAGGATGAATGTTCAATTAGCGCCTGGTATTTATTGGGTGGGTGCGGTTGATTGGGATTTACGTTATTTTCATGGATATATTACGCAGCGTGGTTCCAGTTACAATGCTTATTTGATTGTTGATGAAAAAATTGCCCTCATAGACACCGTAAAAGCTCCTTTTGCCGCAACTTTGCTGGAAAATGTAGCTGCCATAATACCACCGGACAAAGTAGATTATTTAATTTCCTTACATGTAGAAATGGATCATAGCGGTTCTTTACCCTTTATGCTTAAAGCCTGCCCCAATGCACAGCTCGTCACTTCAGCGCCGGCGGGCATTAGCGGGCTGACGGCACATTTCGGCGAACTGACCGCTCAAACAGTAAAAACCGGCGATGTGTTAAATCTAGGTAGCCGCAATTTACATTTTGTACAAACACCAATGCTGCATTGGCCAGATAATACGGTAGCTTTTATGCCGGAGGAAGGCATTCTCTTTTCCAGTGATGCCTTTGGTCAGCACTATGCTTCATCTATGCGTTTTGATGATGAAGTGGCGCCGCAAAAGATATTCCACGAAGCCGCCAAGTACTATGCTAATATTGTAATGCCCTTTTGCCAGCAGACTTGCAAAGCGCTGGAAGTAATAGCGCCGCTTAAGCCAAAAATATTAGCCCCGGCTCATGGATTGATCTGGCGCAGCTTAACCGAAAGTATTATATCAAAATACTCCGATTGGGGAGTGCAAAAGCTTGAGGATAAAGCAGTGGTGGTTTACGATACGATGTGGCATTCGACCGAAGCCATGGCGCAAACCATTACACAAGCTTTTACTGATGAAGGTCTGGAAGTTGAGCAGATGAATTTACAGGCGAATCATATGTCCGATGTTATGGTAGCACTGCTTGCTGCTAAATATATAGCTATTGGCTCTTCTACTATTAATAATCAGATGCTACCATCGGTAGCGGGGTTTCTTGCCTATATGAAGGGATTAACCCCCCGAAACCGGATTGGCTTAGCTTTTGGGTCTTATGGATGGAGCGGTCAAAGCGCAACGCAAATCAGCGAAATTATGAATGGCCTTGGCTGGGCACAACCTTTGCCGGCTCAGCGTATTCGTTATATACCAAACAAAGAATCCCTTGCTAAACTGGGGGAAGCGGTACAGAGTATGGTTAAAAAGCAATGAAAGTTGTCCTTAGCGCTATCAACAGCCAATACATCCATACAAATTTAGCTTTATACAGCATAGCCCGCATTATCGAAACCCTGGATGCGCCGCCGCATTTATTGTTGCGGCAATACTCTTTGAATATGCCTTATCAAAATATACTGTATGATTTATATCAGGAAAGACCGGATATTACGGCCTTTTCTGTTTATATCTGGAATACTTCTTTTATTGAACATCTACTGGCAGATTTAGGTAAATTGCTTCCTCATACCTTATTGTTGGCAGGGGGGCCGGAAGCAACCGGCCGCGCAAGCGATCTGCTTAAGCGCAACCCTTCATTACATGGAGTATTGCTTGGTGAAGGCGAACTGGTATGGCCAACATTACTTTTGCATTTGCAAAAAGGGGAACACCAGCCGGCTTTGCCTGGTTTGCTATGGCGTGGACAAGAGCCTGGCAGTACTAAAGAGGCAATACCTCCACAGCTGGAAACTTTACCCTTTCCTTATAAAGAACAGGATCTGGCAGCTTTAAGTGAAGCGCATCAGATTATTTATTATGAAAGCAGCCGCGGTTGCCCATATTCCTGTTCGTTTTGTGCTTCTGCCCAAACTGTACTACGGGAACGTCCTTTAGAACTGGTATTGCAGGAACTGCCTTTACTGGCTAAAACATGCTCGCAAATAAAGTTTGTTGACCGGACTTTCAATGCCCATTCCGCCCGGGCTGCCATTATTACCAAAAGAATATTGGATTTATATCGACCCGGACTTAGCTGGCATTTTGAAATCTCTCCTTATAGATTATCCCAAGAATTGCTGAACTTATGGAAGGAAGCCCCGCCAGGTTATATTCGCCTGGAAGCCGGGGTGCAAAGCTTAAATGAGGCGTCTTTGGCGGCAATTGGCCGCCAAGGCAAGTGGGAGCAGGCCAAACAGGCTCTTGAAACTATTCTTGCCGATGATAATGTTCATGTTCATACAGATTTAATCGCCGGGCTACCCCATGAAAGCGGCGAAACTTTTGCCGCCGCTTTCGCCAAATTACATGAGCTGGCACCCCATTATTTACAGTTGGGCTTTTTAAAAATATTGCCCGGTTCCCCATTAAGCAGAGAGGCAGCAGAGCGTGGTTTAATCCATAGCGAGTACCCGCCTTATCAGATACTACAAACGCCAACTATGAGCGCCGATGAACTGCTGGAACTGGGGCAAACCGCCAAAGCTGTAAATGCTTTTTTTAATAGCGGTTACTTTCGTCAAAGCCTGCTCACAGCGGCTGAGTTATGGCCAGGCGGCGCACTGGCGCTTTATGCTAAGCTGGCTCATGCTATGGAGGAAAGCAGGCCGGGCGGATTTTCTCTTAAAGCTAAAGCCGAGTTATTAGCCGCTTTACTATTGCCTTTAGATGAAGAATTGTTTTTCGATCTGTTACGTTTAGATTGGCTTTGTTATTTGGATAATCAGCCGCTGCCGCCCCATCTACGCCGCTATGAGGATAGCAAAAAGGGATACTCCTTTTATTATAGCTGGCACTTTAATAAAACGGGGCGAGCAATACAAAATGCCGGCCCCGTTTTATTAAACTTCGATTGGCGGTATAGAAGTGGTGTTAGCAAACGTGCTAAAATATTGATGCCTTAAAGGCGCCTTTAATTGTTTGATTCCGAAGCTTTAGATAAAGCTGCGGCAATCAATTGTTCCGCCGACTGCGATGCCGATTGTGAAGTTGCTTGCCGGTTTCTATGCCCGGAAACAGTCATGGCGCTTTGCGCGGCTTTTTTTGCAGCCGCCATAGCTGCGGCAATAGCTCTCTCTGCCAATTGCTGTTCTTTAAATATTTGATCTTTAGCGCTTGTTTCTTCCGCTACTCTTTGCATGAGGGCTGCGCTGTCTTTAGCGGGAGTAATTTCTTGTTGCCGCGTCAACCTTTGTTGCGCTAATATATGAGCCTGGCGGGTCAATTCCTGCATATCATCTTCATTTCCGCCCAATGTTTCCAATTGACCAGATTGTAATCTCTCGGCGGCGGCAGCTAGTTGTTTACGGCTGTCGGCATAGAAGTTATTATCTTCAAGTTCCGCAACTTCTGCTTTGGCTATAGTTGTTTCCAAGGCTGCCTGCATTGCTAAAAGATGGAGTGGGTCATTGGTGGAAGGTTTAATTTGTCCCGGTGTATTTTGCGGCCTTAAGCTTTGTAAAAGCTCCACATTGATCTCCGGCGCATACTGTGGCGGTTGATTGCGCGGTGGGGTATTTTCCGATAAAAATGTTTCTTTAACTTCCGGCTCTGTGGGGGGTGTATACACAGGCGGCGGGGTATATGGCGGCGCTTTTGGCGGCACACTTCTTATTTCTTTTGGCTCAGCGGGGGGTGTATACACAGGCGGCGGGGTATATGGCGGCGCTTTTGGCG
>WRKD01000094.1 GCA_009778255.1 Bacillota bacterium | reverse complement strand
AACATGGCGTTTATATACCCCCCCCCCCCTCCTGTTTTTTAACGGAATTGCCGGCAGCTGCTGTAAACAAAAGCTCTTACACGCCGCCGCGTCAACGCCAAAAAGCCCATATGTCCCAATATACAAATAATGTTTTTGCACCTCATCCAAAACCGGCTATTACTGCCCCAAGTGACTCAAATCACTTAATAAAATTAGGAGATAAAGTGCGCCATTCTATGTTTGGCGATGGCGTAGTGGTAAAGCTTAGCGGCAGCGGCGAAGATTTAGAACTTACGGTTGCCTTTCCCGGCCAGGGAATAAAACAGTTTCTGTGGCGCTATACGCCAATACAAAAAATATAAGCGGACTACAAAACTGTCTGCCTATAAAAAAAAGGATGTAATTATGAATAAAAAACCTGAGGATACAGCGCTTATTAAAAAAAAGATGGTTCAGCTGGCAGAAGAAATACGCTTTCATAACCGCGCTTATTACGAGCAAGACGCGCCCATTATTAGCGACGCCGACTACGATAAGCTCTTCCTTGAACTGCTGGAATTGGAAGCAGCTTGGCCAAAATTAGTAACGGAAAATTCACCCACCCGCAAAATAGGCGGCGCGGTCGACGCCCATTTTACTCAAGTTAAACATCCTGCTCCTTTGCTCTCACTGGATAATGCTTTTAGCATAGGAGATGTTGAAGCTTTTTGTACCCGCTTGAATAAAGCTTCAGGCAAGAATCAACTCCCCTTGCTGATAGAGCAAAAAATAGACGGCCTCTCTTTGGCTATTACTTATGAGTACGGGGTTTTGACTTTGGCAGCCACCAGGGGCGATGGGCAAACCGGAGAAAATGTTACCGCCAATGCGCGCACAATTGCCGCTCTGCCAAAACACCTTAAAGAACCGACGCCTCTACTTTCTGTAAGAGGCGAAGTATTTATGCTTAAAACTGTTTTTGCCGAATTGAATTCCGCACGGGAAGAAAACGGCGAAGCGCTCTTTGCCAACCCGCGTAATGCAGCAGCCGGCTCATTGCGTCAACTCGATGCTAAAATTACCGCCGAACGTAATCTTTCTATATTCCTCTACGATATTTTAGCATATAAGGACAAGCAGCCCGCTCCCGCTACCCAGAAAGAATTACTGCAATATCTGGATAATCTGGGTCTGCCGGTAAATAATAAGTATGCTTTACTCAGCACAACAGAAGATATCGCAGCCTACATTTTACAATATCAGGAAAACCGTCACCAACTTCCCTTTGATACGGATGGTCTGGTGCTCAAATTAAATGATCTGGCGGCACGGGAAGCCATTGGCGCTACTATACGAGCGCCACGCTGGGCTATTGCCTATAAATGCCCACCGGAAGAAGCAGAAACAATTGTAGAAGATATTATCATCGGCGTTGGCCGTACCGGAACGCTCACGCCAACCGCTATCCTTGCGCCAATAAAAGTAGCCGGCAGCACAATTAGCCGCGCCACCTTGCATAATGAAGACATGATACGGGAAAAAGACATACGTATCGGCGATACGGTATTGATAGCCAAAGCCGGCGATGTAATTCCAGAAGTTTTGCGGGTGCTTACCGAAAAACGTAATGGTTCGGAAAGGCCATTCGTTATGCCCAAATATTGCCCGGCTTGCGGTAACCCGGTTAAGCGTGAACAAGGAGAAGCAGCTTGGCGCTGCAATAATCCGGCTTGTTCTGCTCGGTTACTGGAATCTTTACAACATTTTGTAAGTAAAAAAGCCATGGATATAGATGGCTTAGGCTCTGCTGTTTTACAATTATTACTGGATCATGGCCTGATACAAGATATGGCTGACCTTTATTATCTTGAAGAAGAAAAACTAGCCACTTTGCCGCGCTTAGGGGCTAAATCGGCTGCTAATCTTCTTGAAGCTATAGAACGCAGCAAAACTCAACCGCTATCACGCCTTATAAATGCTCTGGGTTTACGTTTTGTAGGGGAAAAGGGCGGTCAATTGCTGGCTTTATCTTTCATAGATATGGAGAGCCTCGCCCAATCTTCCCTCGAAGAACTTGAGGCTATAGAAGGGTTGGGAGAAAAAACCTCGCAAGCGGTAAGCAATTGGTTTAAAGAAAAAGAAAACCTTAAATTATTAGAAAAACTTCGCCTAGCCGGTGTGAATATGCTAGGAGAAAAGCCAGTTCAAGAAGGGGCACTCACAGGCAAGACTTTCGTTATCAGCGGCGTTTTCCCCGGCATAAGCCGCGAGCAAGCTAAAGATATCATCTTATCTGCGGGAGGAAAGGTAACAGAAAGTATAAGCAAAAAAACCTCTTATCTTTTGCTTGGCGATAATGGAGGCAGTAAAGCAACAAAAGCTGATAAACTGGGTATAGCCATTATTGATTGGGAAGGATTACAAGACTTGCTAAAGAGTTTTCCCTAATATTTGAATTAAATGTTTAAAACAACGAAGATATATAAGGAGGTGTAAAATCGTGCGTATTTATAATGGCGCCGATTTCGACGCGCAAGATTTAAACCAACAGGAAATAATGGAGGAAAACAATGCTTACGCGGCAGAAAACCGCAAAATATTCCGAGATTTAAGTGTTTTTACCGTTAATATGATGGGCGCCCCAGGTTCCGGTAAAACCAAACTGCTGGAAACTATGCTGCCCCTGCTGCAACAACGCATCCGCGTAGCGGTAATAGAGGGTGACTTAGCAACGGCTAAAGATGCGCGCCGCATTGCCGGCTGCGGTGTTTCTGTAGTACAAATCAATACAGGCGGTGGCGGACATTTAGAGGCGCCTATGGTAAATCGCGTACTCTCGGGGTTTTATTTGGAAGATATCGATATGCTGATTATAGAAAATGTGGGTAGTTTGGTAAGCCCGGCTGCTTTCGATTTGGGTGAAGATACGCGCATGGTGGTAATGAGTATAGCAGAAGGCGCAGATAAGCCCAGTAAATATCCTACAGCTTTCACCACCTCACAAATAGCGGTGCTGAATAAAATTGATCTGCTAAATGTACTGGAGATAAACATCGATTCTATGCAGCATGACATAATGGAAATCAACAAAGATATCAAGGTCTTCGCCACCTGTTGCCGTCAAGGTGAAGTACAGAGTGTAGATGCTTTAGCCGATTATTTAATATCATTGGCTAAGGAAAAACTTCGCAACCGGGATTAGTACAATGTTGAGCAAACGTTTTTCGCTGATAATTACAGGTATAGTGCAAGGCGTAGGGTTCCGCCCCTATATTTATAAACTGGCGCATGAAGAATATTTAGCCGGCTGGGTGCTTAATTCCCCTGCCGGAGTAGAATGCATTATCGAGGGAGAAGAAAAAGCCTGCGCCGCTTTTCTTGCGCGCCTGAAGGCGGAAGCCCCGGCAGCCAGCTGTATAAATGAAATAGCTATTAAAGAAGAACCCCCCCTGGGAGATAGAAGCTTTGCCATTTTACCCAGCAAAAGCGGACCGCGCCGCACTCTCATCTCGCCCGATTTGGCTCTTTGCTCAGATTGCCAAAGCGAGCTTTTCGATCCTCAGAACCGCCGCTACCGCTACCCTTTCATCAACTGTACCAATTGTGGGCCGCGCTTCACCATCATAGAAGGCCTACCATACGACCGTCCTCTAACCACAATGAAGCATTTTACAATGTGTAAAGATTGCCGGGCGGAATATGAAGACGCGACGAATCGTCGTTTTCATGCGCAACCAAATGCCTGTGCCAACTGCGGCCCAGTATTACGTTTCACCGATAAAGCCGGTGGCAATTTGCCAGGCGAGCCATTGCAATTAGCAAAGCAGGCTTTGGAAAACGGCAAGATACTGGCTGTTAAAGGGCTGGGCGGATATCATCTGGCTTGCGATGCTCTTAATGAAACTGCGGTAAATACCCTTAGGGAACGCAAACTTCGCTGGCATAAACCTTTCGCCATTATGATGCCCACACTTAAGCAAATACTGCTTTACTGTGAACTTAGCCCAGAGGAAGAGCAACTACTTTGCGGTTCATGCCACCCTATCGTATTATTAAAGCGCCGAAAAGATGCGCCAATTCTAGCGGCTGGCTTAGCCCCGGATAGCGACCGTTTAGGAGTGATGCTTCCTTATACACCCTTGCATCATCTATTATGCGATGGTTGGGCAGCTTTGGTAATGACCAGCGCCAATTATAGCGACGAGCCCATTGTTTACGAAGACACAGAAGTCCTTAGCCGCTTAAGCGGCATAGCCGACGCTTTTTTATTACATAACCGGCCGATATTTCGCCGTGCCGACGACAGTGTAACAATATGGGCGGCCAAAACGCCACGCATGATTCGCCGCAGCCGTGGATATGCACCACAGCCTTTATACATTTTAGGTTGCCAAAAACAGATACTGGCTGTAGGCTCTCAGGAAAAAAACGCCTTCTGTATAACACGTAATACAGAAGCCATTTTAAGCCAGCATATCGGCGAGCTAGATGATGCAGCTACCTATATACAATATAGAAAAGAAATAGAACATTTTTGTGATATGTTTAAAGTACAGCCGGAAATTGTAGCCTGTGATATGCATCCGGATTATCTTTCTACCCGCTATGCGCAGCAAAGCGGTTTACCGCTGCTTTATGTACAACATCATCATGCTCACTTTGCTTCAGTGCTGGCAGAATATCAACTGGAAGAACCCGTATTAGGCTTAATTTTTGATGGTAGCGGATACGGCTTAGACGGCAAGTTGTGGGGAGGCGAAGTTATATATGGCGATTGCGCTAGCTTTAAGCGACTAGCCCACTTGACTTATCTGCCTCTACCAGGAGCCAAAGCAGCTATTCACGAGCCTTGGCGGCAAGCTATTAGCGCGCTTTATATGGCGGAAGGTGAAGATTTTGCCACCGCAGCTCACTGGAATTGGCCCATAGAAGGACGCCACATGCTGAAAGCCTTGAAGAATAAAGTCAATACACCGCAAACCTCGGCTATGGGCAGGCTCTTTGATGTTATTGCGGCTATATGCGGGCTCTATCATCAAGTTAATTATGAAGGGCAGGCAGCTATAGCCCTTGAAAATCACATAGATGACAGTGTAAAAAGCGCATACAGCTTCGATATTATTGAGCATATTGGGCAACCCTGGGAACTGGATTGGCAGCCGGTAGTAAAGGCAGCTGCCCAAGATATTTTAGCAAACGAGCATATAGGTGTGATAGCGGCGCGTTTCCACCGCTCTATTGCCCAGCTCTGTTTGCATTTAGCCTTACACTTGGGCGCTTTATATGAAATAGATAAAGTAGCTCTCTCCGGTGGATGTTGGCAGAATATCTGGCTTTTAACCAAAGTATCTGAAGAGTTGAGTGCCGCAGGGTTTAAGGTGTATGCCAACAGTGCCGTACCACTGGGAGATGGCGGTCTGGCTTATGGCCAGGCGGCAGTTGCCGCTAAAAAATATGGGCGCATTTAAAGACTGCGGCCACAACCCAATAGCCTTTATAAATCTCATTGATATAATTATGGGGCTTTGTTTAAAAAAATTAAAAATGAGGAGGCGCTGGTTTTATGAAAGATGCACGTTATACTAAACTTGCCGAGAAACTTGTCAATTATTCTTGCCGATTACAAAAAGGGGAAAAACTGCTACTGGAAACTATTGGTACAGAGGAAACCCTGGCAAAAGAGATTATCCGCGCTGTATACGCGGCAGGTGGGCAACCTTTTATTACCATCCAAAACGAGCGCTTACAAAAAGAGTGGTTAATGGGGCAAGACGGTATATCTGTAGAAGCGCTTGCTGCCCAAGCCCGCTGGGACGCCGCTCGCATGGCCGAAATGGATGCTTATATTGGTCTGCGCCTTAAAGACAACCTATACGATATGGCTGCTATTCCCAGCGAAATAAACACCCGCCACAGCAAGCATTATCTTCAACCGGTACATTTTGATTTACGCGTGCCCAAAACTAAATGGG
>WRKD01000093.1 GCA_009778255.1 Bacillota bacterium | reverse complement strand
GTTTTGCCGTAGGCATTTGTCTGGCCTTTGCTTCGCAAAGTCACAGATACTGCACGTAGGTAAAGCTCAAAATCAAAGATTTTGGCTTTTCCTCAGGCAAAAGCCTGGGAGGTCAACACTCAACACTCAACACTTGCGGCTGAAAGCCGCTTTAGTTGTTTACAGCTTCAGTATTGATCAGTTCTCCCCGAACAATTAAACGGCCCGTGGGTGTTGTACGATAATCACAAGTTATTAGAGTAATTATTTTTTTATTACCATCATTTTTCATTACCCAGATATCATCTGGTGAAACCAGAAAAACATCGGTTACTTTATAAGTATATTTTGCTTCCTTATTTTCAGTTATGATCAAATCATCTGCTTTTAGTTCTATCAATCTATTAAAATGCCTACCGCGAATGCGGCTTCTATGGCCAGCTATTACATAATTTCCAATTTGACCCATTCTATTTTTTTCTATTACTGAACAAACAGAAATATTTAAATTATTTATTGTATATCTATTAATTATTGGCACATATAGATTAATTTTTTCTATACTAATTATGCCATCCATATTATTAATTATGTAATCGAGGTCTATAGAGGGATTTGTATCCTCTTCCCATACATCATCAACAATTTCGCCTACAACAGCAACCGAACTATGCCATGTTGCATGTTCGGTTTCTTTATGAAACTCGCTGGTAGATTTCCAGGTAGCTAGCATATTATCTTGCACTTTATTAAAACGCCAAGCTATATAGCTTGGCCTAAAAACCAGATAAAGCCCTATAAAAATCAAAACAACGGCTATATACTTGGTTATTTTTTTGCTTAATAGTTTTTTGATCACGGGTCGTTTTCCTGCAAATCTTAATAATTTAATCTAAATCTTTATTGATTTACTTCTGTTTAATACAGCGTACTCGGCTTATGCTCAATACAACTTAGCAAACTTTTATACTAAAAAAACCATTATAGTCGATTTCCGCAATTTCCAAAAAATAATCAGAGGAAGAATTGTTTTCTTCTTCAGGGAACTCGGCAAAAGGAGCAGCACCAGAAGCAGAAAAAGCAAGATCATTGTCGTCGTCATCATCGGCCATAGCGCCGGCGCTGTCTTTATCTATGCCTCCATCGGTATCTGGGTCGGCGCTATTATTATTTTCATTATTATGTTCATTAAGCTCTGAACTATCTTTGGTATATGTTTCAATTACTTCAATAATACTCTGCGCTTCAGTTAGTAGTTCTTCAACATTTTCTTCTTCCAACACTTCTTCAACAGTTTCTTCTTCTAGTACTTCCTCAATTAGATTCTCTTCTTCTACCATAAATATTTCTTCTTCAAGTACAATTTCTTCCTCTAACAGCTCTTCATCTTCAACCATTTCTTCGTCAACCAATAATTCATTAACAAATACATTTTCAAACATCAAATCATTTTCAGCTAGTAACTCTTCAAGCTCCTCTAGTTCTTCCATTGTCCACTCGAAATCTATACTAAAGCGGCAATATGATATATCATTTAATAGAGCTTTATCATAAACAGTTACCTCTTTATCTACGATCTTAACATTCCATAATACAGCAGAGGCGTTATTATCGACCTGAATTACATCAAGGCTGAATAAATTATCAAAATCAAGATCTCGCATAGCAGACAAATGTAAAAACACAGTATATTCTAACTCTACTTTTTCATTAGGAGATAACTCTTGCGGATAATAATAAGCCGACCCTTGATTCTTAATATTAAGCCGTTCAAGTTCATTTAAATTACCGCGCTCATCTTTATAATTAAGCATTTGTAACGCAAAAATACCGGGAACTATAGCATTTGCATAATTACTGCCAGGTTTTAATCTAATAAAAGCGTTCAAAGCATTGGCATCATCATTTTTATATTCTAATTCATAGGTTACCCTATAAGCATAATACCCATACTCATTAGTTTCGCTATCGTCATTATCTTTTGCCAAAGCTAAAGTAGCCACAGATTCTTTAAACACGTCTTCTGCTTCTTTATAAGAACCTGCACTGGCTAAATCGAGTAGCTGATTCGTTAGATCGCTGTCTAGCGATAAACGCTCGGGTTTATTGTGGCAGCTAAGAGTAGTAGTATCGCCAATACTGCCAATAGATAAAAATTGATTGTTCGCTGAACGAGAGGGAGAGACTTCAAGCTCCACTCTAGCAGAGAACCATCCGTCTGAAAGCGCCGTATTTGCTGTAAACAATAGTAATAAAAGCATACATACGGCTAGTAATATTGTTTTAGTCTTTATCCGTTTCATGGCTGGTACTCCCTTTTTCTTTATTCCAGCTTTCAGTATCCACATTCTGTACTTGCTGAGCCATGGCCATTTGCTGTTCTAGCATAGCACGCTGTTGCTCTATTACGGCTTGCTGCTGTTCTATTAACAATTGTTGCTGCTCGGCTGTAAGTTGCGTACTATCTTCATTAGCTGAAACTGCTTCTACCTGAATATTATCTGCAATAACAGGCTTAAACTTTCTTTCCGCTACTCCACATAAAAACTGTATCAATAAAATTAAAACTACAAGTCCTACCAAAATATAGGGCTTTTGCTTCGTTAAATCTAGAAAAGTTTGTAGCTTGGGAATACGCATAATATACTTGCCAATAATGCGGTCTTGTGGCGTAACGAATACATCTTCATCGCTAACATTATCGCCCTTAGTTCTAAATTCATAACCATGTGCGGTTATCTCTTTATTTGTTATTCTATGGGTAATAACAGCATTGTTTTCAAAGGCAGTAAAACAAATAATATCTCCCGGCTCAAGTTTATCGGTATTTGTATTACAGATAATAACTGCATCATCCATATTAAATACCGGAGTCATACTAGGAGAAAGCACCATATATACTCTAAAAGGACCCAATTTCGGAACTTCCATATGAGCTATGCTGCAATAATAAAGATAGCCAAAGAACAAGCAGACCAGTACTAAACATATTGTTAAAATAAGGCTAAATGTTCTCACAGTATAATACCCTAAGTTTTTCATAAAAATGTCCCAACGGTTATTATTATTCCAATACTCCACTGTCAACTTCGCTGTTATAGCTCACTTCATTATTTTCGCTTAAATCATTTAAGCTATTATTAGCTTGCTCATTTTCGTTTTGGCCATTTTCGTTGCCAATATCGCCGCCGTTATTATTTGTTTCGTCATTATTGCCCTGCTCATTGCCGTTACCGTTATTGGTTCCGCCATTATTGGTTCCGCCATTATTACCCTGCTCATTGCCGTTACCATTATTGGTACCGCCATTATTGGTTCCGCCATTATTACCCTGCTCATTGCCGTTACCATTATTGGTACCGCCATTATTGGTTCCGCCATTATTGCCCTGACCATTGCCCTCGCCATTATTACCGCCATTCTTTATAGGGTCGTCATTATCTTGTTCTAAATCGCCACCACCGCCGCCGTCGGTAATGTCCTCTGGAGCTATTGCTACATATTGCATAAGCTCTGGCGCAAAACTTTTCCAACCCTCGGCCATAAATACGGCATTATTGGTAGCTTGAATAATTTCGGCAAATACCGGACGAAAATCGAAACTGCCACTAGCCCCGCCGGTATTTAGAATAAAGGCAATAAATGTAATGGTAATATCTTGTCCCACAAACAAGGGAGCTCTATGATAATAAAAGCCACTTTCAGAGTCATAAGGAAAAACACTTTGCTCTGTGCCGACGCCTCTGTTCCAGAAAGCGGCTAATGCTATATTCATGCCATTAGTTACCCCGGCGCGGTCTATTCTAAAATACACCGGTGCTTTGGATATATTTTTAAATGTATAGCTGCGTTGTAATATAGAAAACTGCGCAGCAGTTTCCGATTCTATAAGTTCATCATTGTTTTCTACCGGTAAATTATCAATGCACCAAGCAGTAAAAAACTCGTCTATTCCTTCCTGCTCATTGAAGGAATCTATTTCAGTAAGTAAATCTATTTGATTCTGAATAGCAGGTTTGGTATCCAGAAAATTAATAACCTGATTTTCGGAATAATCCGTTAGCTCCAGTTTAATATCGGCAGCCTGTAAAATAGAATTGGCTGTAGTAGAAGCAGATGAAGAGCCCCAAAAAAACCCGGATGCGTGCTGGCCCAGTACCAATATACAAAACACCAGGCAAGCTAATACATTAAGGCCGATATAAATGACTCGTTTTGTAATATGCTTGCGTAAATTATTAAATGACAAGGAAAATTCCTCCTTCCGTCGGCCCGGGAATTAAGGGGTGTAGCCGCCGCCTATACTACCATATAGGCGGCGGCAATGGGTGACTACTATAAATAAATGAATTATTTATAAATGTGTTCAAGCATGAATTTATACATTCCGTATGCATCGGAAATATATTCTACAAAGAATTCGCCCGGTAAGCCGGCTACGTCTTTCCATTCATCGGCAAAATAAACCGCATTGTTGCTGGCCTGGATAACTTCAACTTCAAGCTCGTCATCGCCGGTGGTATTGGCAAAATAGAGTTTGGTGTTTTGTACATCGTTTCCATTGGCGCCGCCATAGAGATATATGTCATGTTTGACCTGAACATTCCATGCATAATAAGGCGAAAGCGGCAGGCTGCAATAATAATAACCATCCGCGCCCAGTTTCAATGTTGCTTCAAATGGAGGGGTCTTTTTCGGAACAGGCTCAACGAAAGGTTTGCTGGCTGCGATAAAGGCGTTTTCATCAATGAGCGTACCGGTGATAACAGTCCTTACCATTTGCTCATAAGCAACGGCAACGGGCTGGTCATTAGCGTCAACAGTTACTAAATCGGCGGCTTGCACCCTAAAATACACGGGAATATTGCTATCAAGAACGTCGAAAGAATAATCTCCAACGATAAGGCTGCCGGGTGTAACGCCGGTAATATCTTTGGAAGCTGTATCATAAGACAATGCATTCTTTATAAGTCTTAAAAGGAAGGGCGGGGGCGTAACCGGTACTTCATCATAATCATAAACGCCGGTTAGGAAATCTTCCCAGAAAGTGCCTTTAGCGGCATTGAGGTTCCAGCCACAAATCGGGTAAGGCATGGTGGGGTCGGTTTCATGCAAATAAGCGGGGTCTGCGCCGCCATACAAATTGATCATATAGTTTTCATACAAAGCTTGATGATCTGCTGTTCCATAAATAGCTTCTAAATTAGCTTGATTAGCAATACTCATAGCAACACCGGGATAAAAATCGTAAGAAACAATTTCCATATCTTGCGCATTGACGGCCACCGCAGCGGTGGTAACAGTACCTTCCAGCTTTACCGCGTCTTTACCTGTGAACCAGGCGAAGGTGCCGGCGCTGAGAACAGCCACAAAAACTAAAACGCCGGCTACTAGTGTCAGAAACATTCTTTTGTTACGTAGCAACTTTTTCATGTTATTTCCTCCCTAAAATTTTTTATATTTCGTTGCTTATGATAGCAATGAAACCTTAATTATTTCGCCGCTGATTTTTTTCTTTTCAGCAACATTGTTAAGCCAAGCAATATTAAAGCACAGCCGGGCGCTACACTATACCATAAAGGCGCTTCACCTGTTTTGGGCATAAAGCCCACCAAAGGCACATCGGGCTCGGGAATATCTACCGTTTCGGCGGGCTCCGGAATATTATCAAAACCGCCGCCCGGCGGTTGCGTACCGGGAATATCGGTGCGCCTGTCTGTATCGTTATCCCTTCTTCTATCGGTATCGCCGTCGCTGTCCGCATCGCCGTCGCCGTCCGTATCGGGATC
>WRKD01000092.1 GCA_009778255.1 Bacillota bacterium | reverse complement strand
TTAATGTATTTGCCTCCTTACAAGAAAGATTCTTCGCTACGCTCAGAATGACAACAAGCGATTTTACCAACAGTATTTATCTACACCCTAAAAAAATGAGTGTAGTACCTTACGGGCAAAGCTACAGTTCACTGCCTGCCTAATTATATTATCTGAGTAAAGCGAAGAATTTTAAGCCTAACCAAGTGTGGTGGCTTTTACATTTTAGAAGGCGCTTTAACACCTAGGGCCGTTAATCCGTTCTTTATTACTGTAGCAGCAACCAAAGCCAATGAAAGCCGGGCTAGGCTCAAATCATGATCCGAAGTAAGCATGCGGCATTTATCATAAAAATTATGGAATAATGCGGCAATTTCCTGCACATAGGCGGCAATCCGATGTGGCTCGCGCTGTAAGGCTGCCATTATCACTTCATCCGGAAAATCGGCCAAGCGGCGTATCAATGCCAGCTCACTTTGGTGACCTAGCAATTGCAGTTGTTGGCTGATAAGCGGTTTTGTGGGTAAAGTTAGGCCTATAGCCGCGGCCGATGTAATGATGGAGCAAAAACGCGCATATGCGTACTGTACATAATAAACGGGGTTTTTTAAAGTTTGCTCTTTAGCTAAATCTAAATCAAAATCTATTAAGCTGTCGGCCGAGCGCATAACGAAAATAAAACGCGCCGCGTCGCGGCCTACTTCTTCCACCAGCTCGTTCAGGGTTATATAAGTTCCGGTCCGCTTGCTCATTTTTAAAAGCTCGCCATTTTGTATAAGCCGAACGAATTGCATCAGTATCACTTCCAACTGTTCCCGCTTATACCCCAAAGCTTCCATGGCTCCTTGCATGCGCGCCACATGACCATGATGATCGGCGCCCCATACATCTATTACTGTGGCAAAACCACGCATATACTTGTTTTTATGATAGGCAATATCCGCAGCATAATAAGTGGGTAGGCCATTGCCGCGCACCAGCACTTCCGGCTTCTCCTCGCCAAAACGCTGGCAATCCATCCACAGGGCGCCCTCTTCTTTTAGCAGCCAGCCATTATTTTGTAATTCATCTATAACATTTTGAATGGCGCCGCTATCGTGTAGGCTTTGTTCACTAAACCAACAATCGTAAACAACGCCAAAATCTGCCAAAGCCATACGAATATCATTTAGTTTTCGTTTAAGGGCATAATCTATAAGCTTTTTTTGCCGCAGTTGCGGCTGAAGTTTTTGATATTCATTGCCTATTTCCTCTACCAGTTCTTTTATTAAAAGTGGAAGGTCTGCACCATGATAACCGTCTTCCGGAAAAGGGATATCTTGTCCTAAGGCCTGTAAATAGAGAACTTCCAATGATACGCCAAATTTCTCTATTTGATTACCGGCATCGTTGATATAATATTCTCTTGCGCAATCGAAACCGGCCATTTCAAGTAGAGAGGCCAAGCTGTCGCCAATTGCCGCGCCGCGTGCATTGCCCATATGAAGTTCCCCAGTAGGGTTGGCCGAAACGAATTCAACCTGCACTTTAATTCCGGCGCCGGCGTCACTTGTTCCGTATTTTTCTCCATAAGACAGCATTTCCGCCAGCAAAGAGGTTTGCCAGCCCTGCGCCATATGAAAATTAATGAAACCCGGCCCGGCTATGCTTATGCTTGCTACATCACAAGCGGCTAGATCGAAATGGTCTGCAATACTTTTAGCCAGGGCACGCGGATTTTGGCGCGCTTCTTTGCTCAATAAAAGTGCGACATTGCTTGCAAAATCGCCGTGGGAAGCTTCACGCGGCGTTTCAACAACATAGGCTGGTAAATTAGCAAAATCAATATCCCCGGCTGCGCGGGCTTTTTCCAGAGATTGTTTTATACAACAATCTATTTTCTCCCGGCGGCGGGATATGGGAGTATTATAATAATCCATGGTAATCTCCTCAAAAAACCTTAATTATTTATGCTCTAAAACTAATAATTGTTCCCAATAATAATAACCATCTACTTCAAACACTCCCACGCCAATTTTGTTATATTTACCCAAGATACTTTCTCGATGGCCGGGCGAATCTAACCAAGATTTAACCACGCTTTGAGGGCTATTTTGGCCGGCGGCAATGTTTTCGCAACAAGAATAATAAGATACATGAAACTCATCAAATACTGAATAGTAAAAGCTGCCGTTAGGGCGCATATGCCCCCACTCTTTTTTTAATTCTTCTGCCCTAACATAAGCGGCGGCCGATATTGCTGTATCGATGTCTAAAGGAGTTAAACCTTTTTTGACGCGCTCTTCATTAATTAAATATACTACTTCCCGTGCATATGCCTCAGTATTTGGTAAAGGAGGAGAAAGTTCTTCAATATCCATTATATATGGCTGATCTGGCTCAAGGCGTATGCATCTTAATTCATTGTCCCAAGAAACGCCAAAATCGAGAGCTGTTCCTAAATCACGCAACCTGAAATAGCTGTTGCCGCCAATAATAAAGGAGCTAACAGCTATTTCCTGCATGTTCAAATATATTTTAAAATTTGCCGGTAAAGCCTCTAAACAATCATTATTTTCCCTGCCAGC
This sequence comes from Bacillota bacterium, assembly GCA_009778255.1. Classification (GTDB taxonomy): domain Bacteria; phylum Bacillota; class Dehalobacteriia; order UBA4068; family UBA4068; genus WRKD01. Next base: position 3,210 of record WRKD01000092.1, on the reverse strand, counting down.
CATTTCTTCGCCTAATGGCAAATATGGCAGCCCATTAGTAAGATAAATTGCCGAGTCGGCAACATCCCAATCAACGGCGACACTTTTTGCCGTGCCACTTAATGCATATGCTAAATCTCGTAGTTTAAAATAATTATTACCGGCTATATTATACGCAGCTAAATGTATTTGTTTTTCCGCTAAATAAATTTGGGAATCTGTGGGAATAGCATTAATAGGCTTTGTTAGGGCTAGGGGTGAAATAAACAGTAAAACAACAACAATTTCGGCTATGATCAAGCCGGCTTTTTTCATGAAACTCACTCACTTTTCAGCTCTGGTTGGCGTAAGGCTTTTTCCAGTGCATTCAGGATATTCTCATAACCTGTACAGCGGCATAAATGCCCGGATATTTCGCGTCGGAGTTCTTCACGGCTAAAAACTTTGCCGCTACCGGCTAATTCTACCCCGGTAAGAATCAACCCCGGTGTGCAAAATCCACATTGTACAGCAGCTTCCTCTATGAAAGCTTGTTGTACAGGATTTAATTCGCCGCTAGGCCCGCTTAAACCTTCTACAGTGAGTACATTTTTCCCTTTTGCCCATAGAGCCAAATAAATGCATGAGTTGACAGCCGTTCCATCCAGCAGCACCGTACAAGATCCGCATTCTCCAACTTCGCAGCCTTTTTTTACACTGGTCAGCCCCAATTGATTGCGTAAAAGATCGGCCAGGCTTTCTCGAATATCTATAGCAAGCTCATGTGGGCGTCCATTTACCGTAAGATCAATTATTTGCCGCATTCTGCGCGCCTCCTTTCAAGAGCCTGCTGCCAGGCTTTGCTTAAGGCTCGTTCGGCCATAACCCCGGCAATATGCAAACGGAATTCCCGCGAAGCCCGCCAGGAATCGCGGGGATTGATTTCCTCTCGAATAAGGGAGGCAATTCGATAGCCGGCTTCATCAATGTCCAGCCCGCTAAGCTTTGCTTCCGCATTTTTAGTGCGTATGGGTACCGGCGCTGCTACTCCAAAGGCTATTCTTATACGGGATATGCACGAAGAGTCTTTAGCGGGGCTCACTAATACAGCGCAGCCCAAGGTGGCAATGTCCATTGCTTCGCGCATGGCGTATTTAATATAGCAGCCGCCGCTGCCTCTATAGTTTACCCCGCGTATAATGATTTTTGTGAGAATCTCCCCGTTTGCGCGGGCCGTTTGCGCGGGCCCTAAATAATAATTTTCTATGGGTATAATTCGTTTTGCGGCCTCACTTTCCAGCACTAGTTGCGCTTCTAAAGCATGTAAGGTGGAAGAGGTGTCGGCGCTGGTAACACCGTTTGCCACATTGCCGCCTATGGTTCCCATAACGCGAATCTGGGGCCCGCCTACCATTGAAGCAGCTTGAGCTAAAATGGGGATATGTCTATTAATTAAGGCATTTTCTTCTACATCTTTGAAACTACTAAGCGGCCCAATGAGTAAATCGCCCGCTTCGTTTTTCTCTATGCCTTGTAATTCACTTAAGCCATGTATGTTGAGCAGTTCTCTATTAGCCAGTTTGCCTTCGCGTATTTGAATCAGAACATCGGTACCGCCGGCAATAATTATAGCTTGAGGATGCTGTTTAGCCAAAACTAAAGCCTCTGGTAAATCCATAGGTTGGTAAATTTCATTTACTTCAAACAAAACCTCACCCCCTTAAATTAGTTTTTCTTCTTTAAAGCGTTTGATCAAAACTTGCTGGTTCATGGGCAGGCTGTTGAAGGCAATACCGGTGGCATGCAAAAGCGCATTTCTAATAGCGGCAGCCGGAACTACAGTTGGCGGTTCTCCCAGAGCTTTATTCCCAAAGGGGCCGCTGGTATCGAAAGTTTCTACAAAATCGGCTTTAAGATTCGGCGTGTCTAATGAAGTCGGTAATTTATAATCCAATAGATTACCGTTTAAGAGGCGGCCGTGGGCATCGTAGGTCATTTGTTCAGATAAAGCATAACCCAGCGCCATGCTTAAGCCTCCATGAACTTGGGCAGCCGCAAGTTGCGGGTTAATAATGCGTCCGCTATCATGCACATTGATGATATTAAGTATTTTAACTTTGCCTAAGGGCAGGTCAACTTCTATTTCCGCAAAACAAGCCCCGAAGCAAAAAGTATTATGATCGCAATGATATGTGCACTCTGCCGTCAGGTGGCGGCTGTGCTTAAGACTATAAAAAGCTTCCAAAGCAAGATCGGCTAAAGGGATCAGGTTTATATTGCTTTTTTTATCGATAATATGCTTTTCATAGAGATCAAGCTCCTGAACAGGGCGGTTTAATTCCAGCGCTGCGAAGTCTAAAATCTGCTCTTTCAGCAAGAGAGCTGTTTTTTTTATTGCCTGTCCTGTTACATAAGTTTGGCGCGAAGCATAGGCGCCGGTGTCAAAAGGCGCTATATCTGTATCTTGTGTAGATACTATATGTATATCGCCCATCGGTAAACTAAGCACTTGTGCCGCCATCTGACAAAAAACCGTATCTGCTCCCTGTCCTATTTCCGTAGCCCCCAGATGCAGCTGTACACTGCCATCCTGATTCATTATCAAACGAGCCGAAGCGGTTTCTAAGGATATTGACCATACATTAGATTTATAGCTGAATATGGCCATACCCAGGCCGCGCCGGAGATCTCCTGACTGTGTTTTAGAATAAAGCGCCCGTTTTTCATCCCAGTTGATATATTCTCTGCCCCGGTCTACACATTCTTTTAAGCCATTACTTAAGCAGGCAATACCGGTTGGTTTATCTATATAACCTTGGCGCATGATGTTTTTTAAACGAAATTCTATGGGGTCGAAGTTCATGGCCAAGGCGATATCGTCCATATGCGATTCTAAAGCAAAAATAGCCTGCGGTACACCATAACCGCGCATAGCCCCGGCGGTACCACGGTTTGTATAGATGGTGGCGGCTTCGCTATCTAAGGCTGCATAGGGGTAGAGTTGGCGAAAACTGCTGGCTGTATTGGCAACAATGGCATGACCATGAGAGGCATACCCTCCTTGATTAGAGTTGGCGCGTAAGCGGCGTGCACTTAGTATTCCATTAGCTTCAACCCAGCTGGTTATGTCCAGATCCATTAGGTGGCGGCTGCGCGTAGCAAAAAATGTTTCCTCGCGGGAAATTTCCAGTTTTATACAGCGTCCCCCTGTTTGCATAGATAAAAAAGCATTTAAAGGTTCGTAGAGAACCT
>WRKD01000091.1 GCA_009778255.1 Bacillota bacterium | reverse complement strand
TTCACTGCCGACTGGCATGCAATAACCACCCAGTTCGACGATACCGGCGATATTCGCGAGAACAAACGCCAGGTGGTTATAGATTGGCTCTCTGCCGGGCTGGATGCAAATTCTTGCCATATTTTCAATCAATCGGAAATCAAGGAGCATGCGGAAATGCATCTGTTGTTTTCCATGATTACGCCTTTGTCTTGGCTGGAACGCGTGCCAACTTATAAAGGGCAGGTAGAACAGTTCAGGGAACAAGGTAAAGATATTACCACTTACGGTTTTTTAGGGTACCCTTTATTACAAGCAGCCGATATTCTGATGTATTTACCTTACGGAGTACCGGTAGGCGAAGATCAGGATGCGCATATTGAATTCTCGCGTGAACTGGCTCGCCGTTTTAATCATCTTTATCAAACCAAATTATTCCCGGAACCTAAAGGGATTTTTGCTAAGGTAAAAATGCTGCCCGGTTTAGACGGGCGTAAAATGAGCAAAAGCTACGATAATTATATCAGCCTCAGCGCCGATGAGGCTGAGGTGAAGCGGAGAGTGTGGCAAATGGTAACCGACCCGCAGCGTATTCATAAAAACGACCCGGGGCATCCTCATATATGCACTGTCTATGCTTTTCATGGTTTTTACAATGCCCCAGAAATAACAGATATTTGCTCCGCCTGCCAAAAAGGGGAGATAGGCTGCGGCGAATGTAAAATGAACTTGACGGCAAAACTGAATGATTTTTTGGCGCCTATACGCGCCCGCCGCGCCGAACTGGAACAGCGCCCCGCCGTATTGGACGATATTTTGCATGAAGGAAATGGTGCGGCTCGTGAAAGGGCCAAAAATACTATGGAATTGATGCGCGAGGCGATGAAGCTGTGAACAAGGCACCGGATATTTGTTTAGATATATTTGAAGGACCTTTCGATCTGTTAGTACATTTGATTCGCGTAAATGAGGTGGATATTTATGATATACCCATTGCGGAAATCACGGCCCAGTATATGGAGTATTTGCAGGCTTTGGAGACTCTTGATCTTGAAATAGCAAGCAGTTTTTTATTAATGGCAGCTACTTTGCTGGCTATTAAAGCCAAAATGTTGCTGCCGCCTGTGCAGATAGAGGAGGATGAGGAAGCGGCAACAGATGTGCGTGCAGATTTAGTAGAAGATTTGCTGGAGTACATGCGTGTTAAGGAGGCAGCCGAGCAATTGCAGGGTTTATTTGAAAAGGCCAAGCTACAATTCAGCCGCCCCAATGCCGAGGAATTGTATATAAATCAATTTGCGCCGCAAAACCCGCTTATTGGTAAGACTCTGCGCGATTTATGCACAGCTTTCGCCGAGGTCTTGGCTAGGCTGCCCGACCAAGAAAGTGTTTTGGATATTAGCCGCGAGCAGGTAACGATACAAGATAAAACAACAGATATTTTAGCGGCGCTTAAACTTAAGCCACGCGGCTTGCCTTTTTCCGAAGTATTTAAAGCCTGCCGCAGCAAACTAGAATATGTGGCGGCGTTTTTAGCCTTGCTGGAACTAATACGCCTTCTTAGGGTGCGTATTAATCAAAGTGACATATATGGAGAGATTTATCTTTACGAAAAACAAAATGCTGAAGACTAAAACTGAGGGCTTGCTATGAAAGAAATAAATGAAGTGAAAGAATTAAAGGAACATGATGAATTAAAAAGAATTCTGGAATGTTTATTATTCGTAGCCAACGAGCCTTTGAGCGAAAAACGTCTCGCTGAAATTAGCGAAAGCGAACTTTTGCAAGTACGGTCGCTTTTGCTAGAACTTATGCAAGATTATAGCGAGCATGGTTTTCAATTGCGTAAGCTGGCCGGGGGCTGGCAGTTTAGTACCAAATCTGCATATGCAATGTTTATTGAAAAGCTTTACCGGCCCAAAATACAGCAGCTTTCGCGCGCGGCTATGGAGACTTTAGCCATTATTGCTTATAAGCAGCCCATAACCAGAGCAGAGGTAGCGGCTATACGCGGGGTAGAGGTAGACGGCGTAATCTCTACCTTGCTAGATAAAAGTCTGATTCAAGATGTAGGGCGGCGTTTAGGCCCGGGTAGGGCTTTGTTATATGGTACTACAGATGGTTTTTTAGCCTTTTTTGGTTTAAATTCACTGGAAGAATTACCGCCGGCTACCGGCATAGATGTGAAAAACGAAATAGCCAAGGTGGAACAACCGGAACTGTTCGCTGTACCGCCCGCTTTAGAGGTTTTGAAAAAAAATTGGTGATAAAGGGCTATGCATAGAAGCCCACCTATACATTGAAGCGGAAATTTATAATATCTCCATCTTGAACGGGATATTCTTTACCTTCTAAACGAAAATAGCCTTTTTCGCGTGCGGCGGCTATGGAACCGGCTTCCTGCAAGTGCTGAAACGACACAGTTTCGGCGCGTATAAAGCCGCGTTCAATATCGGAATGGATTTTACCGGCGGCTTGCTTTGCCGGCAAATTATTTCTAATAGTCCAAGCTTTTACTTCGTCGTTTCCGGCGGTAAGAAAAGATATTAAACCTAATTGACGATAAAGCGCTTTGCTTAAGCGGCTGAGGCCGCTTTCTGTAATACCCAGCTCGTCTAAGAATAAACCGCGTTCTTCTGCAGGTAAGCGGCTGATTTCTTCTTCTAGACGCGCCGAAATAGGCAACAATTGATGTCCGTGATCTGCGCAGTATTTTTGTACCTGCTGTTTTTGTTGCCAATTATTGGCGCTGAATTGATCTTCATCAAGGTTTACTGCGATTAGCATTGGTTTTGTGGTGAGGAAAGTGATATGTTTTAATGCTTCTTGCTCTTCTTCAGTTAATGAAAGCGCAGAAAGAGGCTGTTCTTCAAGTAAAAAATCTTGGCATTTTTGTAAAACAGACTCTTCTAAGGGATGCTCCAGCTTTTTTTTAGTCCCACTTTGTATACGCTGAATACGTGTTTCTATCAATTGTAAATCGGCCAGCAACAATTCTTGCGCCACTAAATCGATATCGCGCATGACGTCGGTTTTGCCCTCTATATGCAGTACTTCATCATTGATAAAGCCGCGCACTATATGAACAAAAGCATCGGCTTCGCGCGCGGCAGTTAAGAATTCGCTGCCGCCGCCAAAAGACAAACCCGCAATATCGATGATTTCTAGTTGAGCATAGGTGGTCTTTTTGGGTTTAAACATAGTAGATAAATAATCTACGCGTTGATCCGGTATTAAGGCATGACCGATATTGGCGGCGGTTTTTCCGCTTGAAAAAGCGCTGGTTGCCAGCTGAGCACCTGTTAGCAGGTTGAATATTGTTGTTTTTCCCGTAAGCGGCAACCCTATGAGTCCGCAAGAAAGTGCCATAAGCTCACCTCACAGAAGTTTTTTTATACTATAATTATAATAGAAAAAGGACAAATGCACAAGTATAGCGTATATAGTATTAAGTTTATTAGTTTATGGAGCGGTAAATGATAGAAGACGATTTGGAATATGCCACATTGGATTATCAGCGCGAAAAACGGCGCGGCTTTCCAGAGGTTGTGTTTGGGGCTGGTAAAACGCCTCTTCAGGTAACTGAAATAATGGTTCGTTTAGCTGCTAGCCATGCGGGCAATATTTTGGCTACACGCTGTACGGCAGAGCATTATGAAGCGGTGAAGCAACAATTGCCCCAAGCTTCTTTTGATGAAGTATCCCGCCTTGTTTTTCTCAGGCGAACCGAGAAAGAAAGTGGCTTGGTAGCTGTTTTAGCTGCAGGTACCAGCGATATTCCAGTAGCCGAAGAAGCTGCTTTAACAGCTATGCTGCTGGGAGCAAAAGTAGAGCGTCTCTACGATGTGGGTGTTAGCGGTTTGCATCGGTTGCTTTCCCGTACCGATCTACTGCAAAAAGCCAAGGCACTGGTGGTAGCCGCCGGTATGGAGGGCGCTTTAGCTTCGGTAGCGGGAGGTTTAACCGCAGCGCCTGTTATTGCGGTGCCTACCAGTATTGGCTATGGGGCAAGTTTTGGCGGCCTGGCAGCTTTATTGGCTATGTTGAATAGCTGTTGTAGCGGTGTGGCAGTGGTGAATATCGATAATGGTTTTGGTGCCGGATACATGGCTGCTATTATAAACCGGCAAAGTGTGGGGGAATAGTAAATGGTAGATTTGATTTTGTTGGGGCTATTATTACTAGCTTTATTATGGGGTTGGTTCAGAGGCGGCGTGCGTATGCTGGCCGGTTTAGGCGCTTTGATTATTGCTTTTCAGGTAGCTCGTTATTATTCCGCGTCTTGGGCAGCCCCTATGGTAAATATGTTACCGGAACCCGGTGGCCAGAGCACAATAATAAACTTGATTACCATGTTTGTGGATGCAGATGTGTTGGCTATTCGTGTTGTGCAGGTAGTATTATTTGTTATAATATTTATCCTTACACGCTGGCTTATTAATAAGCTGGCTTCTTTGTTAAGCGGTTTAATTGGCGGCAGTATTTTAGGGGTTGTTAACCGTGTTTTGGGCGCCCTGTTATGCGGCGTTATTATGGCTTTGATAGTTTTTTATATACATAGTGAATTATTGGCGGCTATTGCCGAGCTCGATCTCGATATTGCCCTGGCGGCTCAGGAATTTATAGAGCGCTCGCATTTTGTATTGCCGCTGATATATGTTTTACCAAGATTATTAGGGTTATAAAAAATGAATACTTTTGCTGAAGAATTATCTGCATATTTATTTACTTTAGGCGCACATAAAGTTGGGTTTGCCGATTTAAAGCCGCATAGGCAATGGCTGGAATCTGTTTATAGCCAACAATGGCAAGATTACCCTTACGCTATATCTGTGGCAGTTAATTTTCCACGCGCTGTGATAAACGAAGTGGCTTTTGGTCCTACTTTAACTTATGTGCGTTATTACGACGCTTTAAATACGGCCCTGGATCATATCGGTTTTTTGGGCGCGGAATGGCTGGATACACGAGGGTATAAGGCCTACCCTATACCTGCTTCCCAAATGATGGGCGAGAATCATTTACAGGGTATATTTAGCCACCGCGCAACAGCCCGTATAGCCGGCTTAGGCTGGGTAGGCAAAAGCTGCTCGATCATTACACCAGATAGGGGCCCCAGGCAGCGTTTTTGTACCATAATGACCAATGCCCCTTTACCGGCAGGCCAACCTCTTCAACCTCGCTGTGCTTCTTGTAATCTTTGCACGCAGATATGCCCCGTGCAGGCGATTAAAAATGTTATATGGCAAGAAGAACAGCCTTTAAGCGAACGGCTGGATACAGCAGCCTGCTATGAGTTTTTATTAGGTATTCGCAAAACATTTGGAAAAAGCGTTTGCGGGCGCTGTTTGGCAGTATGCCCCTTCGGAAAAGATAAGTGAGAATTTAAATCATGGGGGGGTGGGGAAGATGAGCGCACAGATGAGGTTGTCTCAGATGTCGAAAAGCGCGGGCTGAGGGGCTAAATGGGGTCCGGAGGACCTGCAAGCTTTAATGCGTGACGTACCGCGCTTTTCTCACCCCGCTTTGTTGATTAGCAGCGAAACAAATGACGATGCCGGAGTCTTTTTGCTTAATGACGAGCTGGCGCTGATTCAAACTGTAGATTTTTTTACACCCATGGTAGACGACCCGTATTTATTTGGCGCCATAGCCGCCGCCAATGCCCTAAGCGATATTTATGCTATGGGGGGCGAGCCGCTAACTGCCCTAAATGTCGCGGCTTTTCCGGCTTGCGAAGATAAAACCTTG
>WRKD01000090.1 GCA_009778255.1 Bacillota bacterium | reverse complement strand
GGGGCCGATCTGCGCCCGCTCCCGCCATAAAGCCGCTTCGCTATGCAGCAAGCGGCCATAGCACGCCAAAATCGCCTCTCGCCCAGCTAGAGGGTAAGAAACGAAATCGCAATAATTGCATTTGCTGATACAAAATGGCACATGAATATAGAGATGTTCAAAACGCATCATCCACAACCTCTATTTTAAGCAACTCATTAGGCGCAATCACCGGAACAGATAATTTGCTGCTTAACAATTGATCGTCTCTACTAACAATACAGTCTACATTGGCTTTTTTTGCGCATACAATAACCAGCGCATCTTCAAAATCGTTAAGAGGCAACGCTAACGCATTGATACAGTCTTCATGTGTTACAGAAATAACACTATAGTTTTTCAGCAAATAATCTAATGCGCTAAGGGCAGATTGTATGTTACGCGCTTTTTTGAAAATATAAAAAATATCAGCTACGGCATTAGCGGTAATATGGCATGCGATCTCCCCGTCACGCGCTTTTCTCATAATTTCCTTGGCAGACGCGCTAAAGGGTTGTCTATCTTGTAGTGCGTCCATAATAATGTTAGTATCAAGTAATATGTTCACTTGATCAACCTTTCCATTCTCGCATCTTCAAGATCAAAATCACTTGGAAGCGTCCCGAACAATTGTTCTATATCTATAACTTCCTCCGGAACTCTCTTCAAATACCACGGTTCTTTATCAAAACGCACAATTTTAGCTGCTGGCTTACCGTATTTTGTAATTATAACATCCACATCATTTGCCAAATCAACGTATTTTCCTACATTAACTTTTAAATCAGATAAGGCAATTTTCATTTCCACCAGCCCCTTTATTTTATAATCAATATTACGCTATCATCATAACAAACAGATGCTATTTTGTCAATAATTTCGCAGCGAAACGGCCCATGGCCGCTCCTAACCCTATTTGTCTTCTATCTCCAGCACCGCCATAAAGGCTTCCTGCGGTATTTCTACATTACCCACTTGTTTCATGCGCTTTTTACCTTCTTTTTGCTTTTCTAAAAGCTTACGCTTACGGGAGATATCTCCGCCATAGCATTTCTCGATCACATTTTTACGCAGAGCTTTCACACTTTCGCGAGCTATCACCTTATTGCCCATGGCTGCCTGTATAGGCACCTCGAACAATTGACGTGGAATAAGGCTGCGTAATTTCACCACCAGCGCTCTTCCGCGCTGATATGCTTTATCTTTATGCACAATGCAGGAAAGGGCGTCTACTACCTGATCATTAACTAAGATATCCAGCTTAACTAAAGCGGCGGCTCGATAACCGGCCAGTTCATAATCCAGCGAAGCATAGCCGCGGCTACGGCTCTTAAGTTGATCGAAAAAGTCATAAATGATCTCTGCTAGAGGCAAATCGTACATCATCATCACGCGGGTGGGATTGATATATTCCATATTGATAAAGGTTCCGCGCCGTTCTTGAGCTAATTCCATCACCGAGCCAATATATTCGCTGGGCGCCATAACGGTAGCCTTTACATAAGGTTCTTCTATTAAAGCCAGTTTATTAGCTTCCGGTAATTTTACCGGATTATCTACCTGTTCTACAGAACCGTCTGTTTTCGTAGCGCGATAACTGACCGAGGGCGCGGTTATTAACAAATTGAGACTATATTCCCGCTCTAAGCGCTCTTTAACTATTTCCATATGTAATAAGCCCAAAAAGCCGCAACGGAAACCAAAGCCTAAAGCTACCGATGTTTCCGGCTCGTAGAGCAGCGCCGCGTCATTTAAACTCAATTTTTCCAGAGCATCTTTAAGATCATTATAATCATTATTTTCTACCGGATAAAGACCACAATAGACCATAGAGATAGCCGGACGGTAACCGGGCAGAGGAAAAGCCGCAGGGTAATCTGCATTGGTTATGGTATCCCCCACCCTGGTATCGGCAACATTCTTAATGCTGGCCGCCACATAGCCCACTTCGCCGGCAGATAAACTCTCGGTTAAGCGCGCCCCCGGCGTGAAAACACCCACCTCCGTGACCTCCATAGTTTTGCCACTGCTCATCATGCGAATGCGCATGCCTTTTTCCAGCAATCCTTCTTTCACGCAAATATAAGGTATAGCGCCGCGATAACTGTCAAAATGGGAATCGAAGATCAAGGCGCTTAAGGGGGCGTGAATATCGCCTTGCGGCGGCGGTACGCGCGCCACAATAGCGCGCATTATTTCATCGCAGCCTTCGCCTGTTTTAGCCGATGCCAATATAGCCTGGGAAGCATCCAAGCCGATAATATCCTCAATTTGCTGACGCGCGCCTTGGGGGTCGGCGCCCGGCAAATCTATTTTATTGATAATGGGGATGATTTCAAGATCATGCTCCAAAGCTAAGTAAACATTAGCTAAAGTTTGCGCCTCTATACCCTGTGCCGCGTCTACTACCAGCAAAGCGCCCTCACAAGCCGCCAGGCTGCGCGAGACTTCATAATTAAAATCCACATGCCCCGGTGTATCGATAAGATTAAACTGATATTCCTGGCCATCCTGCTCATAACGCATGCGCACGGCAGTTAATTTTATAGTAATACCACGTTCCTGCTCCAAATCCATCGAATCCAGTACTTGTTTGCTCATATCCCGCTCGGCAATGGTGCCGGTCATTTCCAAAAGGCGGTCGGCTAAAGTACTTTTACCATGGTCTATATGGGCGATAATGCAAAAATTACGAATATATTTTTGTTCCAAAATACTTTTCCTCCCTAATGCGGGTTTCACCGCAATATGCCAGATGCGAGAAGAGAAAACTACTACAGGCGATTAAAATAGCCCCTAAGTGCGGCGTTTTAACATATTAATAAGGGTTTTGGCCTCTTCCATGCGCAAAATATAGGCGAGAAAAAAGAAAACCAGTACCGCCAGACCCATGCTAAGAGAGAGCTGGATGATCTGCGCCAGTTTAGAAGATACGACATCCATTTGCATGGCAATAAAACGCGAAGCGCTAAAAGCCGCAAGACCCATAATTAGGCAAACAGCGCCTGTTTTAATAAAAGAATTCAAAATATGGCGCAAATCCATTTGACCAATGCGTCGGTGCAGCAAAAACAGCAGTATAGCGCATTGCGCGGCGCCGGCAATAGAAAAAGCCAGCGGTAGCCCCATATGCCTTAATGGCTGCAAAAGCAGCAAGGAAAAACATAAATTGATGACAATAGTTATTAAACTGGCTAGTACCGGCGTAACCGTATCTTGCAAAGCGTAGAAACTACGCAACAATACATGCAATAAACCATAAAATACCAGTCCCAAACAGTAAAACAGCAAAGCTTGCCCGGTATAAAGGGTATCTTCAACGCCAAAATTGCCGCCTTTAAATTCAAACATCAGCCTAATGATCGGCTCGCGCAGTACTATTAAGCCTACCGCCGCGGGAAGGCAAATAAAAACCACCGAGCGTATGCCCAAAGACAGGCTTTTTTTATACTCGGGCATATCCTGCGAGACATATTGCCGGGCCATAGTAGGCAAAATTGCCACAGCAATGGGTATAGCAAACACGCCGATGGGTAAATCCATAAACTTTTGGGCCATCTTGAGGGCGGCTACCGCCTTATCTTCCAACATAGAAGCCAGCGCCTGATTAACTATTAGATTTATACGCTGCACCGAAAGGCCGATCAATGAAGGTATCATCAACTTAATCAAGCGGCGAAAGCCCGGATGATGCACATTCAAACTGGGGCGAAATTGAAAACCTACTTCTTTTAAAGCCGGTATTTGAATCAGCATATAAACAATGGAGCCCAGGACCACGCCAATAGAAAAACCGGCTACGCCGTAACCGGGAAAACGCGCCTCAATAGGCAGGCATAAGAGCGCACCGCCCAGGACAATGAACAGGTTATAGAGCATCGACCCCATAGCGGGCACATTAAAACGTTGATGCGAATTCAAAATGCCCATACCAATACCAGCCAGCATCATAAACAGCGGCTGTATCAACATCAAGCGGGTTAATGTTATGGTTAGCAAGCGTGTTTCCTGCTCATAGCCGGGTGCCAATACACTAACCAATTGCGGCGTGAATATATAAGCGGCGGCTATACCCAAGAGCATCAGCATAAGGCACCAGCTTATTACGATGCTAGATACCTGCCACACTTCCTTTGGTTGGTTTAAGGCTAAATATGATGAAAGCACCGGCACAAAAGCCGAGGCCAAGGCCCCGCCAATAATAATCAGATATAAAAAATCCGGTATAATAAAAGCAGTGGTATAGGCGGAGGTTTCGCCGCTTAAGCCAAACATAGGATACATAACCATATCGCGCACATAACCCAGTATGCGCGATATAGCCATAGTGACCATCATGAAAGTGGCAGCTCGCATCACCTTACCCTGCTGCAGCTCAGACAATATAACACCTCCCAAAACAGCAATGCGCGGCGAGAAGACAGGGAACAGATTTCCAATTTCTATCTTCAAGCGCCTGATTTCCATTATACCACAACCTGTGCTAATTGCCAGTTTTTTTTAATTTGCACCTGATTATTAGTCATGGTATAATACTTACTATGACAAATAAAAATGTTACATTTACCCAACAATCGCCTGTTCTGCGCATAGGGGCCGCTTTACTGATGCTGATGGTTACGGCTATTTGGGGCAGCGCCTTCGTTTTCACCAAAAACGCTATTTTAGTAATTGGGCCACTGCATTTTTTATTTTATCGTTTTGTAATCGCCACTGTTTTAATGGCAGCCTTTGCCGGCCGCCGCCTACTAAAGCTCAACCAAGACATGCTCAAAGCCGGGCTTATTACCGGGGTAGCTTTAGCCGCCGGATATGCTACGCAAACAGTTGGCTTACAATTCACCAGTGTAGGTAATTCCGCCTTTATCACCGGTTTTTATGTGATCCTGGTTCCTTTCGCGGGGCTAATATTTAAGCGCGCCCTTCATAAAGGGCAAGTTTTCCTGAGTTTTGCCGCTCTTAGCGGTTTGGCGCTATTTTCTTTAAATGAACAATTTCGTCTTAATTCCGGCGATATATGGACAATTGCCTGCGCCGCTATTTACGCCTGCCACTTTGTATTATTGGGCCACTATACTCAAGGCTTAGACAGCCTGCTTCTAACTCTTTTGCAACTGTTTGTTTCTACTATTATATTCGGTTTATGTTCTTTTCTATGGGAAGCCCGGGTAGCATACACCGCCTTTAGCGGTGAAATTTGGTTCTCTTTGATTTATTGCGCCGTTTTAGCTTCTGCCCTGGCTTTTTTCATACAAACTGCCGCGCAAAAAATACTTTCGCCCACGCAGGCCTCTTTGATCTTTACTGCGGAAGTATTATTTGGCGCCTTTTTTGGCTGGCTGCTATTGGGAGAAATACTCTTACCCCGGCAATTTGGCGGCGCTATTATATTAATTGCCTCTATTGCAGCAGTTCTTATAAAATCTGAAACTTCCGGTAGAATATAGCAAAAAACGACAAAACAATAGCTAAATTAAAAAAATCAATTTTTTTATTGATTTTTTTAATTTAGCTATTGACATAATTAAGCTATGCTATTATAATATGCTTAAAGAAGGAGGTTAGAGCATATGTACTATCACGCCCCGTCTAGTTGCCCGGTTTGCGGCCAAACTTTAGAAGTTACACGCCTGCGCTGCCGTCATTGCCTGAGCGAATTGACCGGCCAATTCGCGCCCTGCCGTTTTTGTCTTTTG
>WRKD01000089.1 GCA_009778255.1 Bacillota bacterium | reverse complement strand
AGTCCGCAATGACGGGGATATTTAGGTAATTAGTCTCATTTTGATCATTTTGTTAGTGTTTATTCTGGTTTCTAGAGGTGCCCTTAAGAAATACTATTCTCTTTTTGTCAATAGGTTTTTGTAATTTCCCCAACAATATTTATCACGCCTGTTCATATTCCTGAATCAAACTAAGAAAAGCCTTCCCATAACGGGCTGTTTTTACTAACCCCACACCGGATACCTCTAAAAAAGCCGGTAAAGTATTGGGCTTTTTGCTTGCCATATCCACTAAAGTGGCATTAGAAAAAATAATATAAGCCGGAACACCTGCTTTTATGGCAAGTTTTTTGCGTAAATCTTTTAAAGCAGCTAAAAGCACTTCGTCCGGTTCTCTGTTTATTGCGCTTTCGCGATGTTTGGCCGGTTTTTTACGGGCAATATCATCTGCCACCTGTTCGGCTAAAACCGCCATGCTCACCCGCTTACCGCTAAACAATACCTCGGGCGCTAAAGCGGTTAAATGAAGTACCGGGTATTCATCTTCTGTAATGGCAATATACCCTTGTGCTATAAGTTGCTCAATGTATTCGCGAATTGTTTGACGTGGAGTATTACGCATAATACCATAAGTTGGCAATGCATCTAGTTTAAGCTGTAAAATTCTTTGATCGCGGCTGCCATGCAGCATGCGAACTATTTGTGTTATTCCCAAACTATTGGCATATTTTCTTTCTACCCGGGCAACGGCAGAAAGTATTTTTTGTGCATCGATTGTAATATCTTGTTTAATGTATTCATTTATACAATTACCGCAATTACCGCATTCCCCAGCATTATTTTCGCCAAAATAGTTCAATATATACGCACGTAAGCAGGTATTTGTTTTGCAATAATTCGTCATTTTTTGTAGCCGTTTCATATCTCGCATATAAACGGCGCGGCGTTCTTCTTCGCTCAACTCTTCATTTTCTTGCGCGTTTTCTATGAAATACCTTTGCGTTTGCACATCACCGTTAGAAAACAATAAAATGCATTCCGCATCAGAGCCATCTCTGCCGGCGCGCCCTGCTTCCTGATAATAGCTTTCCATATTTTTTGGCATATTATTATGTATAACAAAGCTGACATTAGATTTGTCTATGCCCATACCAAAAGCATTGGTCGCCACCATCACACGTGCGCGGTCATAGACAAACTCTTCTTGATTATGCAATCTTTCATAATCGTCAAGACCCGCATGATAACGCGTAGCAGCAATGCCCTTTTGCAATAATTCATTACACAAGGAATCTACCGCTTTACGGGTGGCGCAATAAACAATTCCGCTTTTTTCAGTATGCCGTAATAAATAGCTATGAATATAGGCCGATTTATCTTTTGTTTTAATAACCTCGAAGCGTAAATTAGGCCTGTCGAAACCGGTGGTTTGTATATGTGGCTTTTTTAGCTTTAGCAAACGGATTATATCTTCTTTTACATCTTCCGTAGCTGTGGCGGTAAAAGCGCCCACTGCCGGCCGCAACGGTAATTTTGCGATGAATGCGGCAATCTTAAGATAACTGGGCCGGAAATCTTGCCCCCATTGAGAAACACAATGCGCTTCATCCACTGCTATTAAAGGAATATGCGCCAACAAAGCGAACTGTAAAAAATCTTCTGCCGATAGGCGCTCCGGCGCCACATAAATAATTTTATACCTTTCCTTGGCTGCCCGTTGCAATACTTGGCGACATTGAGCTCCGCTTAAAGATGAATTAATAAAAGCTGCCGCAATACCCATTTGCGTCAACGCAGCCACTTG
This sequence comes from Bacillota bacterium, assembly GCA_009778255.1. Classification (GTDB taxonomy): domain Bacteria; phylum Bacillota; class Dehalobacteriia; order UBA4068; family UBA4068; genus WRKD01. The sequence continues at coordinate 3,898 of WRKD01000089.1, read as the reverse complement.
ATCTTTCATCAATGATATCAAAGGTGATATCACGATGGTTATACCGTTAAGCAATAAAGCCGGTATTTGATAACACATCGACTTGCCTGCGCCGGTAGGCATGATGCCTAAAACATCTCGCCCATCTACAAGCGCGTCTATCAGACATTCCTGCCCAATACGAAAGGAAGCGTGCCCGAAATACCGTTTCAACACACTTAGTTTATCCATATTCCTCACATATACCCAGGCGGTTTTAAGCGCAGTTGCCCATAGCTAGTTTATAGTTAACAAGGGAATAAAGGCAATTGCTATCACTGCCATTAAAATTACCAGGGCGTAAAATACATCTACAACACGTAAACGCAAGCGGCGCATACTACTACGATGCGAATTAGCCCTGAAAGCACGCGCTTCCATTGCAAAAGATAACTGTTCGGCGCGATGTATAGCGCCTGCTACCACCGGCAGCATTAAACTAATATATACTTTTAGTTTATGAAAAAGGCCGGTTTTTTTTATGCGCAAGCCGCGCAGTTGCGCGGCGCATATAACATCTTGCGCTTCCTCGCGCAATATAGGTAAAAAGCGTAGAGCGGCCAACACCATAAAAGCTATCTCATAAGGTACTTTACATTGGGTTAGCGCCAGCAAATAATCGCGGGATTCGCCAAAAAGAACGATCATAGCGCTTAGAACGATAATAAGTAAGCGCAGACTTACTAAAAGGGCTGTATTTAGCCCAAAATCTGTAACAATAGGCATATTAAACAACCACAGCAATGGCTCGCCGGCTCTATTAAAGAGACATTGAATAAGAAAAAGCATCAATATAAGCCCACATAAGCCACGAGCTTTTACCCAAACCTGCACCGGTTTTAGGCCACCCGCCATAAGAATAAACAGCGCCAGTACTAATAATGCAGCCAAGGAAAAAGGATGGGGAAAAATTAAAGCTGCTGAAGAAATTGTGAGCAATAGCAATATTTTAATACGAGGATCCACCATTTGTAGATTCATACCGGTATAACCAGCTCTCTTTCTGCATAGCGGGCCATAAATTCCGCCTCTTGGCAAATCAGCACTATGCCACAATTGCTTTCTTTACACAACTTAAGCAATAGCTCTCCCAATTCGCGGCGGCGCAGCATATCTAAGCCAATCGTTGGTTCATCCAATACTACATAATCCGTTCCCAAAGCTAAAACGGCGGCTAAAGCCAATCTTTGCTTTTCTCCATGACTAAGATGACCGGGATAATCATCGCGATAAGAAGCTAGGTTAAAATAATTCAAGTAATAATCTGCCTTCTCTGTTGCTTGCTGTTTTTTCAAGCCCTGATTATTAAGGCCAAAAGTGATTTCCCGAAAAACAGTTTCACAAAATAACTGCCGGTTGGGGTTTTGAAATAAATAACCCACTTTTTGCCCAATTTCAAATAGGTCTTGGCTTTTTGTTGATAATCCATCTATACATACGCTTCCTTTTTGCGGCTGCAAAATACCCGCCAGCAGCTTACTTAGAGTTGTTTTGCCGCTACCGTTTTTTCCGCTCACCGCAACTATTTCCCCGCGCTTAAAATGCGCGGAAAAATCTTGAAAAATAGGCGTATCGCTATGCGGATATAGATAAGTTATTTGTTCTACTGTTATCATGGCAGAAGGGATAATTCCTTTAGCAAATTTTTTTGCCCTAAAATATTTTCCGGTGTATCAAAAGCGGCTATAGTGCCATTATCCAGTAATAGCCATTTATCGGCGAATGTTAGCCGTTCAAGTTCATGTTCAACAACTATCAATGTTCGCCCTTGCCGCCTTTGCTCCTCTATAGCCAGGCAAACCAAAGCACGGCCTTCTGAATCTAAGCTGCTTAACGGTTCATCTAATATCAATAAGGGGGGCGTACTAGCTAATACAGCGGCAATGGTCAGCAGTTTCTTTTGCCCTCCAGAAAGCAGGGCAGGATTCAGGTTGCGCAGTTCACTAAAACCAAATTCCTTTAGTAATACCTCTACGCGCCAGCTAATATCCCGCCGCGTCCAACAAAGGTTTTCCGGGCCAAAAGCCAATTCATCTTCCACTGTTAAACAAATCAACTGGCTATCCGCATCCTGAAAAACCAAGCCTGCCCTTAAAGATGCTTGCGCTAGGCTGACTTGAGCCGGGTCGATATCTATAACACATATTTCCCCACCGATTTTACCCTTTATGGCATGAGGTATAATGCCGCATAAAAGGCGGCAAAGCGTAGTCTTGCCACAACCGGAAAGCCCGGCAATAACTAAGACCTCTCCCTTTTCAACAGAAAAACTGATATCGTGCAATACAGTTTTTTTGTTTTTGTAAGCAAAGGTCAAATTTTTAACATTTACAGCCTGCATAAATCAATACTCCTCCGAGGCGGTTATACTAAACCTCTTCAGGGCTTGCAACAAATGCCAAGCCAACACCCCGCCTAACCCGCCGGAAAAAACAGCTATCAGTATACTGAATAATAGTGGGAGAGCCGGTAAACGGAAAAAAATCAAGTTCACCGCCAATGTACCGCTTATATTGGCTAAAATACCGGCAATAAATGCACATGGCAAACAGCAGATTCTATGACGCATTAGCCATAAGCAGCTATCCACAGCCAAACCAGGCAGAGTATAGCTGAGCAAACTCAATAAGCCATGAGAGCCGCTAACGCCTATTAAGGTAACTAAAATTGCCTGTACAAGCCCTACAAAAGTAGCTGCGCCACGTTTCCCGGTCAGCCCTACCGCCATCAGTAGCCACATCATATATAAGCCGCCGGCTAAAGCTCCGCCGGGAATCAATAAAGGAGCGCTGATTAAATGGATTAGCGGTGTGATCACAGTTTTAACCGCTATGCCTAAGGCAGCCATGGCGGAAATCAAGATCAAATCTTTTACCGTAAAGCGCCGCAGCGCTTTGGCGAGCCAGTTCAATTAAAGACGCTCCCTATTAATCACTAGAACCACTGTGAAGTATAACAAAACTACAGACAAATTGCAAGTATTACTATATAATTATGAATATTACGCACAGCAATCATCCTTAATAATTTCATGCTGACTGTTGTATGAACGGCTTAGATACTATATAATTAGATGCGGAGGTAGTTATGGCTGAAACTGTATTGCCGCATGCTTACGGCGTAAGCGAAATAAATAATTATATAAGGGAGTATCTGGAAGAAGACGAAATGCTGGTCAATTTATTAGTTAAGGGAGAATTGACCGCCTATAAGCGTCATAGTTCCGGGCATATTTACTTCACTTTAAGTGAGGGAGGCTGTTCCATAAACGGAGCTATGTTCCGTGCCCAAGCTGCAAATCTGCAATTTTTACCGGCAACGGGCATGGAAATAATGGTCTTTGGTCAAATAGGCTTTTACGAACGGGACGGACGTACACAGCTCTATGCCCGCACCTTTTTTCCTATGGGCACCGGCGCCGGCGGGCAAGCCTTAGAACAGCTAAAAAAACGCTTAGCCCAAGAAGGTTTATTTGCAGAGGAAAACAAAAAGCTTTTGCCGCTATTACCGCGTTCATTAGGCGTGGTTACGGCTGCGGGCAGCGCCGCCTGGGCCGATATAAAGCAGGTAGCGCTTAGCCGCTTTTCGGGGCTGCGAATAAAGCTCTACCCAGCTGTGGTACAGGGAGCGGAAGCGCCGGCTAGTATATGCGCCGCCTTGGCTAAAGCCGATTTTGCCGGCCACGATGTGCTGATAGTAGGACGGGGCGGCGGGGCAGCGGAGGATTTAGCCGCTTTTAATACAGAAATAGTCGCGCGTGCGGTGGCTGCAACGCAAACTCCGTTGATAGCGGCGGTGGGTCATGAAATCGATTGGAGTTTAACAGATTTAGCGGCAGACAAACGCGCTGCTACGCCAAGCCATGCTGCTGCTTTAGCTA
>WRKD01000088.1 GCA_009778255.1 Bacillota bacterium | reverse complement strand
GCGTTCTTCTGCTTTAGCTTGAGCTATACGTTTATCTGCCTCAGCTTGATCTGTTTGCAGTTCGGCACCTATATTACGGCCCACATCTACATCGGCAATATCGATAGAAAGAATTTCGAAAGCGGTGCCGGCATCCAACCCTTTCGCCAATACAGTTTTGGAAATTAAATCTGGATTCTCCAATACTTCTTTGTGGGTAGAGCTGGAACCAACGGTAGTCACTATGCCTTCGCCTACACGAGCAATAACGGTTTCTTCGCCGGCGCCGCCAACCAAACGATCGATATTGGCGCGTACCGTAACCTTGGCTTTGGCTTTTAGCTCAATACCGTTGATGGCCATAGCTGAAATGATGGGTGTTTCTATTACTTTTGGGTTAACACTCATTTGTACCGCTTCAAGTACATTACGTCCGGCTAAATCGATAGCGGCGGCCCTTTCAAAAGGCAGTGGGATAGTAGCGCGCTCTGCGGCTATTAGGGCATTCACAACGCGGTCTACATTGCCGCCGGCAAGATAATGCGCTTCCAATTTGCTTACAGGGGTAGATAAGCCGGCTTTATGCGCTTTGATCAATGGGTTGACTATTTTAGCCGGCGCTACCCGGCGCAGCCTCATACCGATAAGATCGAAGATACTGATCTTAACGCTGGCCGCCAGGGCGGAGATCCACAACCCGACCGGTATGAAGCGCAGTATGATCATGATAACGATCAATGCCAGCACCAACAGTACAAATAGGCCTAAAACCGGTCCAAACAATCCTTCAAACATAATTTAACCTCCCTTAAATAAAATTATATATTATATTTCCCGTACTACCACACGCATGCCTTCCACCAAAGTCACCTCCACTCCGCTACCGGCGGCAATAAATTCACCTGCAGTTACCACATCTACTCTTTTTCCCTCTATCTCGGCGGCGCCGGCTGGCCGTAAAATAGTGAGAGCTGTGCCGCGCTTGCCCAGAAAAGCAGTTAAACCTTCATCATTTGAAACATATCCTTCCGTTGTATCCAATTTTTGAGAAAGCACAAGCTTACCCCATACCTTGCGTGTTTTTTTATTTCTAAGGGTGAAAAAGATGATCAGTACTGCAGCTAAAAATGAGCCGCATAAAACAAGTACAGCTTGATTAAAATTAGCCGCAGCCATCACTAAACTGGTTAGAACAGAAAAAATACCCATAATTCCTGTAACGCCAAAGCCGGGGATGACGAATATTTCCAGAATGATCAGAACCAGACCAACTAAAAAGAGTAGTATAGCGCCTACGCCAATATTGCCAACCCAGAAGTGGCCAATAAAATATAGAGCAAAACTAATTAACCCTACTGTGCCAAAGATGCCAAAACTACCGGCGCTTAGAATCTCAATCACTATACCTGCTATACCTAAGGTAAGCAGAATAGCGCTGATCCACGGGTCGGAAAGCCAGCCGCCCGTTTTTTCTTGGAAGTTTTTTTCCATAGTTTCAACATTTAAGGAAAGGTCATATTCATCTATTAATTCTGAGCGGTTAGCACAAATATTATCTGCCATTTCGTATTCTATAGTTTGGGCTGCAGTGAGCGTAACCAGCTTGCCTTTCTCGGTCAAGCCCTCTATTTCAATATCGGCATCAGCAAAAGCTGCCGCTATCTGCCCATTTCGACCGCGAATTTCCGCAATAGAGGTAAGTTTGCCCGCCCACATGGAAATAGTTTTTGGGTCGGCTGTTTGATTAAAAAGGCGCGGCTCTGCTGCTCCTATGGTGGCGCCGGGCGCCATTAATAAAGTTTCTCCCGCTAAGGCTATCAACGAACCGGCCGAAAGCCCTTTATTATTCACATAACAATAAGTAGGCAGGGGACACGCTAAAATAAGATCGGCAATATTTATAGCGGAATCTATATAGCCACCATAAGTATCTATATCAAAGATAATGGCCGAGGCGCCGTTTTTGAGGGCTTCATCATAAGCGCGTTGAATAAACAGCCAATTGCCGTTATCTATATCTCCATGTATGGGAATAATATATGTTGCTCCCGCGCCTAAAGCCGGCGTACTTAGCGCTAAAAGTGCAATAAGTATAAATACAAAATATATAGCCCGGCGCTTAAGTGTGTTCATAATTGCTCCTCCTCAAAATCAATATGATAATTATTTAAAGCAAGCCGCACATGTATTATATATGTTTTGCAAGCAAAACGCAAGAAGCCGTGGGCTATTAACCACGGCTTCTGAAAATTTTTATTGGGGTTATACTAATTCCACTTACGCTTTCTGGCGGCTTCCGCTTTTTTCTTTCTTTTTACACTTGGCTTTTCATAATGCTCATGTTTACGTATTTCCGCCATAACACCGGATTTTTGGCATGTTCGTTTAAAACGGCGCAAAGCGCTGTCTAAAGACTCGTTTTTGCCTACCCGAACTTCACTCACTATCTATCCCTCCCCTCGTGGAACCAATAAAACGCTCACTGTATTATATCTTAAAAAATTATTCCCGTCAACTATTCTTCAGCAAATATGCCTAAAAATTGACCTCCCAATAGATGAAAATGTAAATGTGCAATTTCTTGGCCGGAATCTTTACCGCAATTGCATATTAATCGGTAGCCGCTGTTGGCTATACCTTCTTTTTCGGCTAAGCGGCGAGCTACTAAGCACATGCGGCCCAGTAAACTTTGATCTTCTTCTTCTGCTTGAGCTAAAGAGGCAATATGTTTTTTAGGAATAATCAACATATGTACTTTCGCGCGTGGATTGATATCACGAAAGGCCGCAATATTCTCATCTTCATAAACAAATTTTGTTGGTATTTGCCCTAAGGCGATGCGGCAAAAAATACAGTCTTCCAATTGTTTTTCTCCCTCCATTCTATGGACGCCTCATAATAGAAAGTTTATTGGTGAAGCTGGTAATTAGAAATAATTAGAGGCGCCGATTCGTGTTATGTGTAATAAATGGGCAATTATTCATATTAATATTCGTGACTTGTGGGTTATTTCCTGCTTGATGTAGAATATTTGGCAAAAATGGATATTATCAACTTTTTAGATTAAGAAAAATCATCTCTCCCACTAAATACTAAACACTAAATACTAAATACAAACTGTTGAGCTATGCCTGCTCATATTAAATCACATGTTCTGGGGTTTTGAGCTTTATCCTATCTTACCCAGATGGCTGCATTTACTTTGTCATCCTAACTAAAGTTAATATACGAGATATTTTTCTTGACAAAAAACTCTTCTTCATGATACAATATGCAGCGTAACAAAGCAGAAGCCGCCGCTTCTCACCTTGCCGCATTAAGCGTGCCTGGTTAATAAGTCACAAGCCCCGTTGGTGGGGTTTGTAGAAATGTGGGCGGCTATTTTGGCCGTTTTTTATTATCAATTCTGGTAGGAGGTGACGAGGATAAAGGAATTAAGAATAAACGAGGAAATTAGGGTCTTAGAGGTAAGGTTGGTATCGGATGGCGATAAACAGGCTATTATGCCAACGCGTGATGCCTTAGCTCGAGCTGTGGTAATGGGCTTAGATTTAGTAGAGATATCGCCTACAGCGCGCCCGCCTGTTTGCCGTATTATGGATTACGGAAAGTATCGTTTTGAGCAGGCCAAAAGAGAAAAAGAAGCGCGTAAAAATCAGCGTATTGTGCAGATTAAGGAAGTTAAGTTCCGCCCAAATATCGAAGACCATGATTTCGAAACCAAGGTAAAAAACGCTGAACGCTTTCTTAAGGAAGGCGACAAAGTCAAGGCTACAGTTATGTTTCGCGGCAGAGAGATCACTCATCCCGAGCTTGGTCGCGTTATTTGCGAGCGCTTGTCGGAACGCCTGGCCGAAATTGCGATGGTGGAAAGACATCCAAGGTTAGAAGGGAAAAATATGATACTCATTTTGACCCCGAAAAATAATTGAATTATAAAGCATAAAGCTTGCAAATCTACTATAGAAATGAGGGAAAACTATGCCTAAAATGAAGACGCATCGCGGAGCTGCCAAAAGAATCAAGGTTACTGGTAGTGGCAAATTTAAGCGTCATCATGCCTATTGCAGCCATATATTGGGTAAAAAAACGGCTAAAAGAAAACGCAATTTGCGGCAGAGCGATATTGCTACTCCGGCAGATTCAAAAGTGCTGTCTAAGCTACTTCCGTATGCTTAATTAATTAACCTGTTAATTACTTAACTCCTAAATTAATTAATTAGTTTAATGGTTGATGATAAAACAGATTAACCATGAATGGTAAATCAATAGCTACTGAAAGAGAGGGTTTGTCATGACAAGAATTAAAAGAGGTTATACGCGCCATAAGCGTCATAAGAAAATACTAAAACTGGCTAAAGGATACCGGGCTTCCAACTCAAAACTATTCCGTGTTGCTAATCAGCAAGTACTTCATTCCCTGGCTTATTCATTTGCACATCGACGCAAGAAAAAGGGAGATTTTCGTAAGCTGTGGATCACGCGTATTAATGCTGCAGCTCGTATTAATGGTCTTTCATATAGTAATATGATTCATGGCCTAAAAAATGCCGGTGTAAACGTTAATCGCAAAGTATTAGCTGAATTGGCTGTTAGTGACGCAGTGGCTTTTAGTCAATTTGCCGAGGTAGCGAAGAATAATTTGCAACTACAGTCTTAGTTAAGTTATGAAAAATGGGCGGCATAAGCCGCCCATTTCCCTTAGTGGGGGCAAGAGGTAGTTTATGGAAGGTTTGCCTATCATCACATCTCGAGAAAATCAATATGTTAAACTGGCTTGTTCTCTTAAAACTCGCAAGGGAAGGCGCTTGAGCGGTTGTTTTCTATTGGAAGGATTACGTTTAGCCGAAGAGGCTTTAGCCGCTAAGTGGCATATAAACTATATGCTACTATGCGAAGAAATGTTTGCTCGACCGCGTATGTATGCTTTAATAAATAGTTTATTAAAGAAAAATGTGCCTGCCCACATACTTCCTGCCGCTTTGTTTAAGCAAATGGCGGATACCGAGCATAGTCAAGGAATATTGCTTATTGCCCGGCATCCTTCACTTAGCGAAGAGATACCGGCGAAAGCAGATTTTTTACTGCTGGCAGACCACCTAGCCGACCCGGGCAATTTGGGCGCGATCATGCGCACGGCTTGGGCTGCCGGGGTCGATGCCTTAATTCTTACAGCCGGTTGTGCCGACCCATTTAGCCCCAAAGCGGCAAGGGCGTCAATGGGGGCGGTATTGCGTCTGCCATGCGTGATTTTTGATAATGAAACTGCTTTTTTAACACTATTGCAAGAGCGCGGCTTTGTCTTATATGCTGCTGCTGCCGACGGCCAAAGCCGTTACGATTCAGTAGATCTTAAGCAGCCTTTGATATGGATGTTCGGTGCGGAGGCTACCGGTCTTAGCCCCTTTTGGAAAAAATCGGCCAGCTTTATTTTGCATCTTCCTATGGCAGTAGGCGCGGAATCGATAAACGTAGCCGCAGCTGCTGCAGTGCTGCTATACGCTACTGCTGCTCAACGTGGCTTTCCCAAAGCGCGCTAAGATAGTACCTTACGGGCAAATTTCATAAGGGCGCCTCTAAAAACTAGCTTTACAACTCTGCCAAATTAGCGCAACTATCATTTTCTCGTCATTGCGGCCTTCGCGCCGCAATC
>WRKD01000087.1 GCA_009778255.1 Bacillota bacterium | reverse complement strand
GCGCCGTGATGGCGGCGCAAGGTTCCGTAATGACCAATAAATACGCCGAGGGCTACCCGGGCCGCCGTTATTATGGCGGCTGTGAATGCGTGGATATTGCCGAGGATTTAGCGCGGGAGAGGGCTAAAAAGCTTTTTCACGCAGAGTACGCCAATGTGCAGCCTCATAGCGGCGCTCAGGCAAATATGGCGGCTTATTACGCTTTATTGGATCATGGCGATACCATTTTAGGTATGAATCTGGCTCATGGCGGGCATCTTACTCACGGCAGCCCGGTCAATTTTTCCGGCCGTCAATACCATATCGAAGCCTATGGGGTGGAGCCGGATACTGAACAAATAGATTATGATAAACTGATGGAAAGAGCTTTAGCTGTAAAGCCCAAGCTCATAGTAGCCGGGGCTTCCGCCTACCCCCGCGCCCTAGATTTTGCTGCTTTTGCTGAAATAGCCAAAGCAGTGGGAGCTTATTTGGTTACGGATATGGCTCATATTGCCGGTTTAGTGGCGGCAGGGGAACATATGAACCCGGTACCATATTGCGATATGGTTACGAGCACCACCCACAAAACATTGCGCGGCCCACGCGGTGGTTTAGTGTTGACCCGTGAGGAATATGCCAAGCAAATAGATAAAGCTGTTTTCCCCGGCTTACAAGGCGGGCCATTAATGCATGTTATAGCGGCCAAGGCCGTAGCCTTTGGCGAAGCCATGCAAAGCTCTTTTATCGCTTATCAAAAGCAGGTACGCGCCAATGCAAAAGCGCTGGCTAATGCACTTAGTGAAGCTGGGTTGCGCTTAGTTTCCGGCGGTACGGATAATCATCTTCTCTTGGTCGATTTACGTCCTAAAGGCTATACCGGCAAAGAAGCGGAACATCTTTTGGATGAAGTAGGCATAACCTGCAATAAAAACGCTATACCTTTCGACCCGGAAAAACCAGCTATAACAAGCGGTATACGTTTGGGGACCGCTGCAATTACCACCCGCGGGCTTAAGGAAGCCGAAGCTGCTCAAGTAGGTAAAGCTATAGCTCTCACATTAAGTCATGACGATAATCTACTCAACAATGCCCGCGAGATAGTGAAAGGTTTGGTAGATGCATTCCCGCTCTATACCGATTAACTATTAATTGATCTTTAATAGCTTGTAGCTGCAAGTTTTAGGTAATACTTGTTTTTCAAAATGAAGCGAAGAGTCTTATGGGTAAAGATTCTTCGCTTCACCCAATTATCGCCCTTGGAAAAGTTTCATGGCCTTTAATTTATTAGAAATAATTATTAAATAATTCTTTACAAATGCGAAAAATATGATAAAATTAACATAAAGGAGTAAGGAGGTTATTATGCTAAGTGGCTTAATAGGCAATATACAACACTATTCTATACACGACGGCCCCGGTATACGCAGCACGGTTTTTTTAAAGGGTTGTTTATTGAGCTGCCAATGGTGTCATAACCCGGAAGAAATTAGTATGCAAGCGCAGCTGTATTGGGAAAAAGCAAAATGCCTAGGTTGCGGCGATTGTATTAATGTATGCCCTTGTTCTGCCCTGCGGCTAAATAATGATAGTATCGATATTAATGAAAATATCTGCGAGCATTGTGGTGTATGTGCAGCTCTTTGCCCATCTTTAGCCTTGGAATTGCTTGGCAAGACCATGACAGTACCGGAAGTGTTGCAAGTAGTAAAAAAAGATATGCTGTTTTATGAAAGCTCCGGTGGCGGCGTTACCCTTTCCGGCGGGGAACCTCTGCTGCAGGCGGAGTTTGCGGCTTCTTTATTACATGAGCTACAGCGAGAAGGTATACATACGGTATTAGATACCTCCGGCTATGCGCCTTTTGAACAAATAGCGGCTTGCGCCTCTTATACAGATCTGTTTTTATACGATATTAAACATTTAGACGCGCAATTTCATCAACAGTTGACCGGCATAGATAATACGCTGATACTTGATAATTTGCATAAGCTTGCAGAACTGGGTGCAGATATTTGGCTGAGAACGCCGGTAATTCCGAGCTTCAACGACGCGGTATGGCATATAAACGCTATTGGCAATTTAGCTCGGAAACTTGGTATAAAGGATGTATACCTGTTGCCTTATCATCATCTGGCTCAAGGAAAATATGAGAAACTGGGTCAGGTTTATAAATTGCCCGGTTTGGCGGAACCGGCGCAAGAACATATGGAAGCTTTGCTGCAGATACTGTTAGATAAGGGGTTAAACGCCTATATAGGCGGATAGTAAAATTAAGGAGGAATGTAAAGATGGCATTTTTTGAAAAACTGAACGACATTGCTAAAAACATCGGTGATAAGGCTAGCGAAACTATTGAGACGACTAAACTTAACTCAAAAATCAGCTCCGCCAAGACTGCGATAGACGGTATTTACAAAAAAATTGGTGAGCATTACTATCTGCAGTACAAAGAAGGCAGTAATTTATCGGAAGAAGCTATGGGTTTTTGCGCGGAAATAGACACGCATAATGAAGCTATAAACGAGGCAAAGATGGAAATTGAGCGTATAAAAGCAGATAATGCAAGTGCCGCCCCGGTACAGGCAGCGCCGATAGCGCAGGCTGATTCAGAAATTATCTGTTCTGCTTGTGGAAAAGAGAATTTGCCAGGTACAAAATTTTGTATGGAATGTGGCGAAAAACTTGCAGCACCGGAAAAACGCATCTGTTCCTGCGGTGCACAAATTCCCCCCGGTGTAAAGTTTTGTGGCGAATGCGGGGCAAAGTTTGGATGATCATCTGTATTTTTTCACTATTAAGGAGGCATTTTTATGGCAGAACAACCGACGAGAATTTTGGGTATGAATGAACGAATACAAAAGCTGCGCTTGCAAAGTGTGGAAACGGAACCTACTCTCTCGATCGAGCGGGCTTTACTGATGACAGAGGCTTATCAGAAATATCAGGGCAAAGTTTCCCTTCCCGTGCTGCGCGCCCTTTCATTTAAATATTTATGTGAACATAAAACAGTGCTGATTAACGAGGGCGAGCTGATTGTGGGCGAGCGTGGTCCTAAGGCGCAAGCGGCGCCTACCTATCCTGAACTATGCTGTCATACTGTGGAAGATTTTGATATTATCGACAAACGCGATAAAATATTCTTCCGCGTTGATGAAGAAACAAAACGTTTACAAAAAGAGGTTATTATCCCCTTTTGGCAGGATAAATCTATGCGCGATTTGATGATGGCGGAGATGACTCAAGAATGGCGCGATTGCTATGAGGCAGGTATTTACACCGAATTTATGGAACAACGCGCCCCCGGTCATACGGTAGCCGACGGTAAAATATATAAAAAAGGCATGCTGGATTTTCAAGCCGATATAGCAGCCGAACTGGCTAAGCTAGATTATGTGCATGATATGGAAGCTTATGATAAGCAAGAACAGCTAAAAGCCATGGATATTGCCTGCGATGCCTTGATTATCTTTGCGCAGCGTTATGCAGCAAAAGCGCGGGAATTGGCCGCCTCTGCTTCCAATCCCGCTTGGCAGGCCGATTTAGAACAAATTGCTTTAAACTGCGATTGGGTTCCGGCTCACGCGCCGCGTACTTTCCACGAAGCATTGCAAATGTACTGGTTCGTACACCTGGGTGTTATTACCGAACTCAATACCTGGGACGCTTTCAACCCCGGTAAACTGGATCAGCATTTGTATCCATTTTATAATGCGGAAGTACAGGCAGGCTCCCTAACGAGAGATGCGGCTAAGGAATTGCTGGAAAGCTTTTGGGTAAAATTCAATAATCAACCCGCGCCGCCTAAGGTGGGTATAACTTTAAAGGAAAGCGGAACCTACACAGATTTCTGCAATATCAATATCGGCGGTATCAAGCCGGATGGTTCCGACGGGGTAAATGAGCTTTCTTATCTGTTGCTGGAAATAATTGAAGATATGCGTATTCTACAGCCTTCCACCAATATACAAGTTAGCCGCAAGAACCCAGATAAATTTCTTATCGAGGCAGGTAGGGTAATTCGCGAGGGTATGGGTTTTCCTTCTGTATTCAATACAGACAGTGTGGTAGAAGAATTACTGCGCCAAGGTAAGAGTATTACAGATGCCCGCGAAGGCGGTTGTTCCGGCTGTGTGGAAGTAGGCGCTTTCGGCAAAGAAGCTTATATCCTTACCGGTTATTTCAATATGGTCAAAGTATTGGAAATCACATTGCATAATGGCATAGACCCGGCCAGCGGTAAACAGCTGGGCCTTAAAACCGGTGATCCGCGTGATTTTAAAAATATGGAAGATCTGCTTGCAGCCATGAAAGAGCAAACACGTCACTTTATTGATATAGATATCCGTGGTAATAATATAATAGAAAGTTTATTTGCCAAATATATGCCCGCGCCTTTTATGAGCGTGATCATTGACGATTGCATTAAAAAGGCCCGGGATTATAATAATGGCGGCGCACGTTATCACAGCCGGTATATTCAATTTGTGGGTTTGGGCAGTATTACAGATTGCCTTTCTTCCCTTAATAAACATGTGTTCACAGATAAAACGATGACTATGGATCATCTGCTTATGGTGCTGGCCGCCGATTTTAAAGGCTATGAAAAAGAAAGGCAGATATTCCTAAATAAAACACCGAAATACGGTAATGACGACGAAGCAGCCGATAGCTTGATTATGGGCATGTTCGAGGTGATTTATGAACTGGTAAATGGGCGGCCTACACCCACCGGCGGCGATTATCGCGTAGAAATGTTGCCAACCACCTGTCATGTATATTTTGGCTCTGTGGTGGGGGCTACGCCAGACGGACGCAAAAGTGGCGTAGCGCTTTCGGAGGGGATTTCACCGGTACAGGGCGCAGATAAACTTGGCCCTACCGCTGTAATTAAAAGCGCAGCCAAGCTGGATCATCAGCGTACCGGCGGCACGCTACTTAATCAAAAATTTTCCCCCGACGTATTATCCGGAGAAAAAGGCTTGGCTGGTCTTAAAGATTTAATTCGCGCCTATTTTCGTATGGACGGCCATCATATCCAGTTCAATGTGGTGGATTCCGATATGCTGCGCGACGCCCAGCAAAACCCGGAAAACTATAACGATTTAATAGTCCGGGTAGCCGGTTATAGCGATTATTTTAATAATCTGACCCCGGCTTTGCAAGACGAGATCATTTTACGAACCGAACAGCAAGGGTTTTAAAATTTAGCTATGACCGATGAACAGAATAATGAAATAAATAGTAAGCGTTTTGCTGCTGCCCCGGCCAGCATATTTAATGATGTGATAGGCCCGGTAATGGTAGGCCCCTCCAGCTCTCATACGGCAGCCTCGGTGCGTATAGGTTATTTGCTGCGTTGCATATGCAAAAATGAGCCGCAACAGGTTGTGTGCGAGTTTTCTCGTTTTGGTTCTTTGGCCTTTTGTCATACGGGGCAAGGTACAGATATGGGGCTGGCCGGCGGGCTGCTGGGAATGACTTTAGAAGATGAGCGTTTATGCGAAGCCGTAGCCCTGGCGCGCCAGGCAGGCTTGGAAATAGAATTTTTAATAACAGATGAAGTGTTCCCACACCCTAATACTTACAAAGTGCGGGCCCGGGG
>WRKD01000086.1 GCA_009778255.1 Bacillota bacterium | reverse complement strand
TCAAGTCCGCAATGACGGGGATATTTAGGTAATTAGTCTCATTTTGATCATTTTGTTAGTGTTTATTCTGGTTTCTAGAGGTGCCCTTTTGCTAAAAAGCTCAGTTTTCTGTTTGCGCTAAAGTCACATGATTCTTGTAAAAAGACTTGAGTGTCAATGAAAACTGCTATCGGAAAATCAAGCCATTCATTAATGCTATGTTTGTCCATATTTTTACTCCATTCATACTGATGCAAAATCTAATATCTTTCTATAAATTCTGAGGGCGTTAGGATTTCCGGGTGTTCTATGTCTACCTCAGAAAAATCCTTATCGCCGCTGATAAGAATATCGACATCTTCATGAATTGCAGAAGCAAGAATGGGGGTATCCTTTTTATCCCGAATTTGTGGCAGGTTCTCTAGAATTTTGGGAGTATATACTGTTTCAAAACTTAGTTCTTGTAGAAATTGTTCAATTACGTATAGTTTTCAGGAAATTTTCTGCTGTAAACATCATGTAGTTCGTCAACAATAGCGGTACACAGGATAATTGTATGTTTGTCAGAAAGCGGTTTTATTACCTGTGCTAGTCTGGATTTCGGAAAAAGCGATGCTGAAACCAATACATTTGTGTCAATCATTATTCACATAGTTTTTCTCCCACATTTCCTGCCTTATTTCTTTGCAGTATTGAACAATATCTTCTTTAGAAGTAAAACCGGCTTTTTCAGCCTCACCTTCCATCGCCTTTTGGATGTTATCCCAGGCGATTTTATTTGAATTTACCAGCATGATACCATTGTCGCCCTTAATAAAAGCTACTTTATCTCCCTCTTTTACGCCAAGGTTTTTGCGTATTTCAATGGGGCTAGTGATTTGTCCCTTTGCGGTTATTCTCGCTAAATTCATAATGAAAACCTCCGTAAATATAGTCAGGTAATGATTTCATTACCTGACTATATTATAAGCTATTGGGAGAAAATTATCAACAGTTTTTACAAAGCCTTGGTTTTCCTCGCTTTTGATTTGTGAGGCATGGTGCGCTTGTTTGCTGGTTTGCTGGTAGATGATTTGGGAGTATTGCTGGGCTGAACTGTAACATTTTTATTGGAAGGTTTTTTATTGGAATCTTGCGCTTGGCCAAATCTTGTTCTTGACTTTCAATCTTTGCTTCGGTTATAATACCATTATCTTAATAAAAACGAGGCCTGCCCATGATCCTCTAGTCTAATTACCAACATAGTAAAGTATGAACTTCGTAAGAAGTTTAATTTATGTTGGAATTGGGCTGGTACGTGAATTGGTTAACAGGCTTATTATAAAGTATCTGTTTACCTTGCGCTCCTGCATCCTTTTCCAACTAGAAGGGGATGTTTTTATGTCGCAAATAAGTATTTCACATTTAACTTTTGCCTATGAAGGCAGCTATGATAATATTTTTACGGATGTATCTTTTCAAATAGATACGAATTGGAAATTAGGTTTCTGCGGGCGTAATGGACGGGGCAAAACTACTTTTTTACAATTATTGATGGGGCGCTATGAATACTGTGGAAATATCACAGCTGTCGTTGATTTTGAGTATTTTCCTTATTATGTTGCAGACCCTGCTACAACAACGCAGGTTGCTTTAACTGTTGTAGCGCCGGATGCGCCGCTGTGGATGATGCAAAGAGAACTTTCTTTGCTATGTTTAGATGAGAATATATTGTATCGTCCTTTTTCAACTTTATCGAGCGGAGAACAAACCAAAGTATTACTGGCTGGATTATTCTTGCGCGAAAACGCTTTTTTATTGATAGATGAACCAACTAACCATCTGGATATCAAAGCCCGGCAAACAGTAGCAAAATATTTAAATACAAAGACGGGATTCATATTGGTATCTCATGACCGGACTTTCTTAGATGAATGTATTGATCATGTTTTATCCATAAACAAAGCGAATATTGAAATACAAAACGGCAATTTTTCTTCTTGGTTTTATAACAAGAATTTACAGGATGAATATGAATTGGCAGAGAATGAACGGTTAAAAAAAGATATCAAAAGACTCGAAATAGCTGCCCGGCAAAGCGCGCAATGGGCAGATAAAGTTGAATCCACAAAAATGGGTAAAGGCGCCGTCGCTATTCGAAAAAAGGGCCATGACAACATCGATACTATGGCGTATAATGCAGAAAAATCCAGAAGAATGCAGCAGCGCAGAAAAAACTTACAACATAGACAACAAGCCGCCATAGAAAACAAATCAAAGCTGCTTCACAATATTGAAACAGCCGCGCCGCTTAAGCTTAGAACATTGACTTATCATAAAAACCAGCTACTGTCAGTTAACGATCTTTCAGTTGCTTATAATGATAGACAGATTTTTAGCGGCTTAACATTCACTCTCGAACAAGGCGACCGTTTAGCTTTAATTGGCGGTAATGGCTGTGGTAAGAGTAGCTTGCTTAAACTGCTATGCGGCGAGAATATTCCCCATAACGGCACGGTAATTGTAGGCAGCAGGCTTGTTATCAGCTATGTTCCACAAGATACAGCTTTTCTGGCAGGTAGTTTAGATGAATACATTGCCATAAGCGGCATAGAAAGTTCATTATTCAAAATGATGTTGCATAAGCTCGATTTTTCACGCATCCAGTTTGAAAAAAATATGCAGGATTATAGCGCCGGGCAGAAAAAAAAAGTATTGATAGCACAAAGCCTGTGTAAACAAGCGCATATATATATATGGGATGAACCTTTAAACTATATAGATGTTCTAAGCCGGATGCAAATAGAGGAATTGATACTCGATTATAAGCCAACTTTACTCTTTGTTGAACACGACCAAGCATTTTGTAATAATATTGCCCAAAAAATCTTAGATTTTGGGCGCCTTTAAATGCTGCGGCAAGAACTCATTGATTTTTTCCCCAAAATTATTTATAATACTCATATCAAGAATATTAGAAAACGGGAGAGAACGCCTTTGGCTTTTCGGTGAGGAGCGAGTATTGAAAGATGCCCTTATGTAAAAAATAATTCTGCACAGCGTACAAATAAGCCGGGGCTACGCTGTGCCCCGGCTTATCCTTTAGTAGATCACACTATTTTTTGATGAGCGTAAACTCTTTGATATTCGAGCCATTACCCTTTATATCATAAACCAGTGTATAACCTGCAAGATCATGTTCTTTGGCAAATTTATATTCTCCGCTCAGATTAGCGTTGTTGCCGTTGAGGAGTATAGAATATTCAACATTTTCATTTCCGATAAATATTCCGTTCTCATCGGTATAAGATATGATAATAATGAAGGTCAACTCCCATACTCTGCTGTTTTTAGCCGTTTCTTGAATAGCGGTAAAACATTTGATATTGGTTGATACCTTCGAGATTGTATGGCTATATTCTACAAAAGTTTCTTTGGCAGCGCCGCAAATGGGGCAACGGCTGGCCGGCAGTTCTGTAACCACTTCACCGCAAACTATGCAGCGATACACTGTAGCGTATTTAGTATTGATATAGTCTCTATCAGATAAATTAGCCAGCACATCGGCATAATTACCCGCATGTATCTCTTCGGCTCTCATCGCTAAATTAAAGATACGCGCCGCATTAGACATACCTTCTGCTTGCGCAGCCGCCAAGAAATCCGGATACATAACAGTGTATTCATAGGTTTCGCCGTTAAAAGCTGTTAAGAGGTTTTCCGCTGTAGTACCTACTGTCGGTGTAGCGGCAACGGGCCTTACTGAAGCTCCCATATCTACTAACACTGCCCATTCATCTTCCGCGTGTTTAGCTTCCGCGTCAGATGTGGCGCTAAATAAACGGGCTACTGCTATATAACCTTCCTCTGCAGCTTGTTTAGCAAAAGCTCTGTATGCCGCTGTAGCATTGGTTTCGCCCTGTACCGATGCATAGAGGTTAAAATAGGTTTGATTGTATACAACAAAAGTATCCGCCGCCGCGCCGCAGATCGGGCAACGGCTAGCCGGCAGAGCCGTGACAACTTCACCGCAGGTTACACAGCGATACACTGTGGCGTACTTGGAATTAATGTACGCGGCATCCGTAAGATGGGCCAGTACATCGGCATAATTGCCCGCATGTACCTCTTCGGCTCTCATAGCCAAATTAAAGATACGCGCTGCACTTGTTATACCTTCTGCCTGAGCAGTCGCTAAGAACTCCGGATACATCACGGTGTATTCATAGGTTTCACCATTAAAAGCTGTTAAGAGGTTCTCTGCCGTAGTACCTACTGTCGGTGTTGCGGCAACAGGCCGTATAGTAGCGCCCATGTCGACTAAAATTGCCCATTCATCTGCCGCATGCTTAGCTTCCGCATCTGCCGTAGCGCTAAATAAACGGGCTACTGCTAAATAACCTTCAGCTGTAGCTTGTTCCGCAAAAGCCCTGTAAGCCGCAGAAGCATTTGTTTCGCCCTGCACCGATGCATAAAGATTGGCATAAGTATCTGTATTTGCAGCGCTTGCCGTCATATGCATTATGGCAAAAAGCCCCACCAACACTATTACCGCAACAAGAAACGTTACTGCTCTCTTTGGTTTTCTTTGCATCATTGATTCCTCCAAAATTATTTTTTGCCTCATTATTCTGTCGATGCGGCCCGACATTTTCAGCCTCATTGATAACGCTCAATGTGCTAAAGCGGCCTCATTTGTTTTTGAGCAAGGCTTTACTCTTTATGGCTGCGCTTTATCTGGCAGCGTATTTACTAACTCTCACCTCCTATACTAATATACCGTGTTATCGAAAACTTAAAAGTCCAGCAATCACTGTCCTTCTAAGCTTAGCGAAGAATAAAATCATTTTATATCGCAAATGCTTATTATTACATATTAATTATTATATAAGAAAATATTATTAGCGTCAATGGTTAATCTGTATATTTTTAATAATTTTTATCCATATGCTACAATACTTTGAATTCTAAAATATTATATTAACCATATTAAAAATAATGTATAAATAAAGGAGAAATTATGAACGCTCACACATTATTATCTCAAAGTCTGGTAATAGACTGTCATTTGGATCTGCTTTACGATGTATTGCAAAAACGCCGTCAAGGTCGCCGCCAAGTTATTTTGAATGATTATTGGGCAGATTGGCGGGCCGGCAATATAAGTTGCATTGTTTCTTCCCTGTACTGCGATGATAGCTGTGATTATTTGTCGGAAGCATTACAACAAATAGCCGCTTTAGAAGAAGAAGTGGCGGAAAGCACGGGTGAATTTTTCTTAGCCACATGTGCGGCGGATATACGCCACGCGCAAGCCACGGGTAAAGTTGCCGTTATGTTATCTTTTGAGGGAGTAGAGCCATTAGTAGGCGAAGTGAGTTTACTGCGACTATTTCATAAACTGGGTGTTCGTTTTATTGGTTTTTGCTGGAGCCGCAGCAATTGGGCTGCGGATGGCAGTCGTTTTAAAGATGCTCTTTATATTGGTTATGGTTTAACGGAAGGCGGCAAAGAATTACTGGCTTTGGCGCGTAAGTTACATATGTTGGTAGATGTTTCCCATATCAACGATCTGGGTTTTTGGGAAATTCTTAATAGCGCGCAACAACCGGTGTTGG
>WRKD01000085.1 GCA_009778255.1 Bacillota bacterium | reverse complement strand
GGGATTGCGGCGCGAAGGCCGCAATGACGAGAAAATGATAGTTGCGCTAATTTGGCAGAGTTGTAAAGCTAGTTTTTAGAGGCGCCCATCATATACTGTTGTTTTGGTGCATCAAAAAAGGGATTCATCAAAAATGGCTAAATTATATCCATCCTCGCATATTGGGCTTTTGTATTCTACTCCATAAAACTACTTTTATGCCTTTTTTACGATTTATGCGATTGCCCTGATTACACCGGAAGTGAGCTTGATAATATCTTCACCTTATGATATTCTATATTTTAGGAAAGGGGTGATCCTCATGCAAGCTTGCAAAGCATATTACAATAACGGACGGTTTGTGCCATTAGGCTTCGGCAAACTGCCGGAAGGAACACAAGCAATTATTACATTATTAGAGGATATTCCAAAATGATATGGTATCATTTTTATTGACATGAGATTCTCATCTGATAAACTAAAACAACATGATATGGAGGAAAAAATTATGAGAGCTTATGATGCAGATTTAAACTTGAAGCAGTCAAGCTAGCTGGTGAAATTGGCTCAACAAAGGCAGCAAAGGAATTAAACATACCAATAGGAACAATGGACACCTGGATAAGAAAAGCAAAATTCTGATTACTAAAAGGAACTGGCGCTAACCTAAAAGCAGCACTATCCTTGGCAGAGGAAAATAAGCGGCTTATGCAGGAAGTACGGGAACAAAAGCGTACAAATGATATATTATCGAAAGCGGCAGCTTTTTTTGCCGCGAGCTAAAAGAAGTGAGCTGCCGAGAGCGATTCAAATTTATTTACAACAGTAGGGTGCCTCTAAATACCCACTCATCACCATCTTCGCTGCCCTTTTTTCGCCTAAACTGCGTTATCGTCGCTTCACGTAGCTTTAGGTTACGCTTTAGCTCCTCCGCTTTCGATAACAAATACGGGAGTGGCAAATCTGCCGCTTCCGTTCAGTTCCAATCAGAAGCAAGCAGGAAATCCCGGATGTTTTTGTGTTTGACCCCATCGCGGCTCATGTCAAGCTCATCCAGCGAAACGACGTACTTCGGAAAATTATCCCGAATGGACTCATATACGCCGAACTCACGCCGGATCGTCTCCTCTGACGCGAGAAGGTAGGAAACCTGAACGTAGAGCTTTTCCTTCTTTTTTTCACAGACAAAATCTATCTCTTTTTCTCTGGCTTTTCCTACGGTCATTTTGTATCCCCTCCGCAGCAGTTCCATGTAGACGATGTTCTCAAGAATGAGGTTAATATCCTTCATATTGCCGCCATAAACAGCCTCGCGCATACCGTGGTCGGCGACGTAATATTTTTCATTGACAGCCAGCAGCTTCTTGCCCGCTAAATCCTGCCTGCGGACTTGATAGACCAAAAATGCGTCCATGCAATAGTTGATATAGTTCATCGTTGTTTCGGGCGCCGCCACACGGCTTTCACTTTTAAAGTATTTTGAGACCGACGCCGCCGAAAAGGTCGTTCCTATGCCGCCGAATATATAGGCGATGATACGCTCCAGCAAATCGACATCACGAACTTTATTGCGCTTTACAATATCTTTGAGGACAACGGAATTGAACAAGTCTTGTAAGTAAATCTGTGCCGGCATTACTTCATACCGAAGATTTCCGAGATAGGGCATACCGCCGAGGGTCAGGTATTCTGTGAACACCTCTTGGATCTGCGCTTTTGGAAAGACGGATGAGTACAGTTCCAAAAACTCCCCGAAGGAAAAGGGGTAGATAATAAACGCTACATATCGCCCGGCAAGGTAGGTAGCAAGCTCTCCCGAAAGCAGCTTGGCGTTTGAGCCTGTGATGTAGATATCGCAATCGAACTCTACCCTAAATGAGTTGACGCATTTTTCCCATTCTTTCACCTCTTGGATTTCGTCAAAGAAAAGGTACGCTTTCCCATTGATATCGGCAATCCTTTGTGTGATTTCTGTATGCAAAACCGCGGCAGTGCAAAGCCGAGAGTTGTTCATATCCTCAAAATTGTATTTAATGAATTGCGTGTCGGAAACCCCTTGCGCGGTCAGCTCATTCTGTATCAATTCCAGCATGACCGATTTCCCGCTGCGCCGGATGCCGGTCAGCACTTTAATAAGTTCGTTGCCAATAAAAGGACGGATACGGCTCATGTATGCTTCTCTTTTTATCATAAAAAACAATCCTTCCAATTAGTATCGAGATTATTATAATACAAGTACAACTGAAATACAAGCGTTTACGGCTAGTTTATTAAGTTATATCTTTTTTCCTATTGACTTGAGTTATTCTTTTATTTTTCTATTGACAAAAAAATGCACTTGATACAATAATATGGGGTAGGGGTATTATTGCGTTTTAGATGGCATCCGCGACGGAAAAGAAGATGAAACCATAAAAAAGCTTTTGTCAGCCATCATCGTATTCTTGCCTGGTTATAAGTTCAAAGAAAGAATGTAAAGGTCATTAAGGGAATAGCTAACCGTTTTGGAGGATAAATTTTGAAAAATCTACTTTCGCTTCTCGATATTTCGAGTGAGGAATTGCTTTCTATCCTTAACAGAGCCGATCAACTTGAATATCAGTGGAAAACTAATGATATGCCTCAGGTTTTAAAGAACCAGCAAGTCGGCCTGTGGTTTTTAGGGCAAGGTTTTCGTAACCGTGTCGCATTTGAAATAGGAGCAAGGGCTATGGGCGCGTCTGTATCTTATATTCCCGGCGAAATAGGCATACATGAACCGCTTGAAGATATTGGTCATTACCTAGATAAATGGTTTTCGATTCTTGTTATCCGGGCGAAAAGACATAGTGATTTACTAAAATTGACGGAAACAACAAACGCCGCTATTATTAACGCGAGAACTAATTTTAATCATCCATGTGAAATACTTGGTGATTTGCAATTTATTAGAAAATACAGAGGCGGATTGGATGATTTGTCGCTTGTGTTCGTCGGCGAAGTGACAAATTTGTGTATGAGCTGGTTCAACGCCGCTGTAAAATTACCTATATCGGTTACGCAGGTTGCGCCTGATGGATACGGCTTAGATAATGAGCGGCTTATAGCGCTAAACGAAAATGCGGTTGGAAAAATTACTGTATGCCATGAACTGGAGCCGCTGCTTGAAAAAGCGGATGTACTTTATACCGATTGTTGGCCGGTCGCAAAATCAGATGAAGATACAAACGCTATTAAAAATGCATTCCTGCCATATCAAATAAACTCCAATCATTTATCTAAATTGCATAGTAAAGCGGTGTTTCTTCCTTGTCCACCTGTTACAAGAGGGCAAGAAGTTTCTTTCGATTCTATGCTTTCTCGTTTCTGTAAAAGCCAGGAAGCAAAGCAGTTTTTATTGCATAGTCAAAATGCCGTTCTGGAATTTATTACTGCAACATAATTATTCAGCGCTTTTTATGCAATAAATTATATTTTTTCTACATTAGACACAATATGTAATGTTTTAGATTGTCAACCGGGCGATATTCTTGAATATAAACGAATGACTAATAAAAGTGAAAATGTACAAATACAAAAACCTCTTATGATTGATGAATGAACTGACTATGGGAAAAATAATTATCCATGTTGATATGGACGCATTTTATGCTGCTGTTGAAGCACGGGATAATGCAAAGCTACGCGGCCAGCCGCTAATTATCGGCGCCCTTCCACATGAAAGAGGCGTGGTATCTACATGCAGCTACGAGGCTCGGAAATTTGGTGTGCGCTCGGCAATGAATATAAAAGAGGCGTATCGTTTATGCCCTCAGGGTATTTACATGCACCCAAACCCGCGTAAATATAAAGAAGCTTCCAATCAAATACATAAAATATGGGATACTTATACAGACCGGGTGGAGCATATATCTCTCGACGAGGGATTTTTGGATGTCACTTTGTCGGCTGAGCTTTTCGGTGGCGCCAAAAATGTGGGGTGTACAATTAAAGAGCGTACAAAAGCGGAAACCGGGCTCACCTGTTCTGTGGGTATAGGGTATTCCATGATGGCGGCAAAATTGGCCAGCGAAGAGAAAAAACCGGATGGTTTTTTCGAAATACTGAGCTCCACAGCCTTAAAAGAGCTCATTGTTGACCGTAGTGTGAGAATTATTTACGGTGTGGGGCAAAAAACCGCCGAAACGCTGCAGAAAGCGGGGATCAATACAGTCTGCGATATTTTGCATAATAAACCAACCGTGATCAGGTTATTGGATAATCACGGTAGGAAGATTATCGATTTGGCAGAGGGCAAAGACGACCGCCAAGTGATGCCGTATTATGAAGCGCAGGCTAAGTCGCTGGGAAGAGAATATACTTTTCAGCATGATATTAGCGATTTCAGCTATTTGAAGGATGTTCTACTGTTGATAGCCAAGGAATTGAGCTTAAAAATCCGGCTAAACGGCATTTATGTGCGTACCGTAACGTTGAAGGTCAAGTATGCCAACATGAAGTCGATCTCCCGTTCAAAAAGCGGCGACGCCATTTGCGAGGCAAAAGATATATACAAAATAGCCGCCTCCATGCTACAAACAGTGGAAAAACGCCAGGTTAGGCTTGTTGGCATCAGCTTGAGCGGTTTTTCTGATACGGTTTTTAAGCAGATGACAATAGAAGATATTGGCAACCTACAAGCGGAGAAACGTAAAGAGTCGCTGGATAACGCTTTACTGGATTTGCAGCGCAAGTATGGCGGCAATATTATTAAAACGGGCCTAGAGATGATAGCGGAAAAGCGCTTTGTGGAAGATGAGGGCATCGACGATATATGAGCAGCGGGCGGTTAAGAATTGATTTAGAATTATTGTTGAAAAGTAGTTGTTACAGTTGGAATTTTGTGGTATAATCACATATCTGTTAAGCTTGTTGTGGTTAACGTATAAATAAGAAGGGAAACTTATAATAGAGAATGTAAATGTTTTCAGTTTTTCCGGCCACAGCATAAACAGATATGCCGCAGCCCTACGGCAGAATATAGGAGCAAATATTATTTAGGGGGAATGTATAATGAAAAAGCTTTTATCTATCGCACTAGTACTGACAATAGTACTTGCCTTCGCTGTGCCGGCTATTACTGCTCCTGCCGGTTTTAGCGGCGGAACAGTTATAGCCATTGACAAAAAAGGCTATGACAATTTCATTGGCTTGGAAATCACCGCCAACAACAGTATCACCAATTTCAATAATTTTAGTTTTATCGCAGATAATAAGACACTGAACGCTTGGTACATAAATGTTACCGAGAATATTAAAGGTACACTCGAAGTAGCTTATAAGGTCAGTAGCGCGTACTACATCGTTACATTTAATATAGTCGGCCCCGGCAAATACTGGATTGCCGACAGCAAAGGCAGTAAAGGCGCTAACATGGTTAAAATCGGCGTGGAGCATATCCATGACTATACAGCTTTTGTCGTACTTCCGGATTGTACAGAGGGCGGATACACCATCTATACCTGCGAATGCGGCGACAGTTATATTGATGATATCGTTCCGGCGTTGGGTCATGAATATGAGGCGGTTATTACAGCGCCAACTTGCACGGAAGATGGCTTTACAACTTTTACCTGCAT
>WRKD01000084.1 GCA_009778255.1 Bacillota bacterium | reverse complement strand
ATTGCGGCGCGAAGGCCGCAATGACGAGAAAATGATAGTTGCGCTAATTTGGCAGAGTTGTAAAGCTAGTTTTTAGAGGCGCCCTAAAATCAATGTGTAGTGCTTCCGATTTCCGGTTTTACTGCCCCATACATTGATTTACTGCCCCATTTATAGTATTATTTGGGGTAGTAAAAAGTTTAGCAAAACTTCAAAATCAGAAATTGATGTAACAAAGGCTTGTCGAAGAGAATATCTGGGGAGATGATAATTTGTCTTGGGCATCGTTGGGGAAGATATGCCTAATTACAGGCGGCGCGTTTATGACGCTGGGCTTGCTCTTTATACTGTTGGGAAAAATGAATTTTACCGGTCTGCACGGGGATATTTTAATTAAGCGGGAGAATTTCAGTTTTTATTTTCCTATTGTTACTTGCATCGTTATCAGTTTGGTTATTAGCCTGTTGTTTAATTTGTTTAGGAGGTAAAGAAGGTGTCTATGATCATTAAACGCTCCGCTATCGCATTAATCGTGTTGCTCCTACTGCTGCTCACCACAACCCAGGCTTGGGCTCGGGATATCCGCGTGCTGCTGGAATCCAGTACAGATAAGCAGCTTACTGTTTTCATCGATAGTGGCGAGTACGAGATTAAAGATGATAGAGGGGTTTATATAACTAGTATTCGTAGAAACACTGAGGTGGAGATAGAAAACAATCGCGGCGAGCTTGCTGTGTATGTTGAGGGCAAGCTGGCTATAGATGGGCAATCTGATGTTTATCTTGCCGCTTTAAACGATGATTGTTTGTTCAAATATAAGAATATGTTGTATAGGGGCAGCTTGCGTATAGTGGCTTACGGTTCTATCACCTATATTATTGACTTACTCGATGTGGAATACTATCTCTATGGCGTGGTGGGGCGGGAGATCGGCAATAATCAGCCCTTGGAAGCGGTGAAGGCGCAGGCGGTAGCCAGCCGTTCTGTCGCTTTGGCTAAAATAGACCCGGCTAATAAGTATTACGATATCGGCAGTGGCATTTTGAGCCAATCTTACGGTGGTTACTCGGCAGAGAAAGAGGCGACAGCCGGAAATATCTTACTTGCTGTCAACGCCACCGTAGGGGAAGTAGTATGCTATCGGGGTCAGCCTTTTGAATGCTATTTCCACAGTAATGCCGGGGGTCATACTGAGGATTTAGCTAATGTATGGAGCGGTAGAATACCGCTCAAAGGTGTGCCTTCACCTTATGACGATTATGTAGAAAAAAGTGGTTTAAGCAGTAACATATACCGCTGGCAGGTAACTTATAGCGCTGCCGAGCTTAAAGATTTGGCCGAACGCTATGGCGGGCGAGGCATTGGAGAATACCGGGGTATCGAGCTTTCCACAAAAGGCGCGGATGGCAAAGCCTCTGCTTCCGGGCGGGTGACGGAGGTGACTATCAAGGGCAGCAAAGGGCAGGTCAGCGCCAAGCGCGATGATATCCGCAGCTTGCTGGGAAACTTGAAAAGTACGCTCTTTGCTCTTAGTGCCTCATTGAACACAATTGAAAACATCAGCCGCGATACCACCTTTTATGTACTTGATAAGGGGCAGACTACCCCCCAGGCAGTGAGCGATATCGGCTCATACTATGTACAGGACGGCAGCAGCGGAATTTTAAACCGCCTTATCGACTGGGGTATGAATTTTACCATCAAAGGCGCAAATCGAATAGTCAATGTAGGCAGCGGCAGTGCTGCAACGCCCTCCTCCTCCAGTAACGCGAAAATCGTTACACTCTATGGTAAGGGTTACGGGCATGGCGTGGGCATGAGCCAATGGGGTGCCATCGGCATGGCCGCCGACGGCTACCGCTACGACGAGATACTCTCCCATTACTATAATATGGAAATCAACCGCGATTTTACGCTGGAAAAGTATTAACAAAGGAGTGCGCATGTTAGTAGAAGATTTCGATTATGATCTGCCGCCGGAGCTGATTGCCCAGGAGCCGCTGGAAGAGCGGGACGCTTCGCGGCTGCTGGTACTGGATAAACATAGCGGCGCGCTGCGGCATAGTATGTTCAAGCAATTAGGCGCTGAGCTTAGGCGCGGTGATCTGTTGGTGATGAACGATACCAAGGTATTGCCGGCGCGTTTATATGCGTTTAAGGATAGCGGCGCGCAAATAGAACTGCTGCTGCTCAAGCAATGTGGGCTTAAAACCTGGCAATGTCTGGCCCGTCCCGCTAAAAAAGCTCAGCCCGGCACAAAACTGTCTTTCGCTTTGCCGGAGCTGAAGGCCACCGTTACCGCCAGTGGGGAAGAGGGGACGCGACTGGTAGATTTTCATAATGGGGGCGATTTTTTCCCGCTTTTAGAACGTCTTGGGCGTATGCCCTTGCCGCCGTATATTAAAAAAGACCTTGAAGATCAAAGCCGTTATCAGGTGGTATATGCGCGTGAGCAGGGCAGCGCGGCTGCTCCTACGGCAGGGTTACATTTCACCCACCGTTTACTGGATGAACTTACGGAAGAATACGGCATTGAATCAGTGCGCCTGACACTGCATGTGGGGCTGGGCACCTTCCGCCCTGTCAAGGTTAAAAGGGTGGAAGATCATCTCATGCACGCGGAATTCTACCGCTTAGACGAAGAGGCCGCTGCTAAAATCAACGCGGCGCGGGCAAAGGGCCGACGGGTGATAGCCGTGGGAACCACCAGCGTGCGCACATTGGAAAGCATAGCGGATGAGCAGGGGAAAGTGCGCGCGCAAGAAGGATACACAGAGGCGTATATTTATCCCGGATACCGTTATAAAATAACAGACGGTATGATCACCAACTTTCATTTGCCCAAAAGCACTCTGATCATGATGGTTTCCGCGCTGGCCGGGCGAGAACAAGTGCTTAATGCTTACCGCATAGCAATAGAAGAGCGTTATCGTTTTTTTAGCTTCGGAGACGCCATGCTCATTCTATAAATCATGATAACCTGTTTTTAAAATCATCATAACCGAAAACACGCAACAAACATAGTTTTTTATCTTCAACACTATAAATAGCCGGTAGCGATATGCCGTTGAATGTATTGTTTTTCACCATGCTATATATAGCCATATCGCCGAATACCAACCTGTCGCCGGATTTCAAAGCCCGCGCAAATGAATAATCACCAATTATATCTCCGGCTAAACATGTAGGCCCGGCTAAGCGGTATGTATATGGCAGATTGCCCGGTTCTCCGCTATCGAGCAAAGGCGGGCGATAAGGCGCTTCCAATACGTCCGGCATATGACAAGTGGCAGAAGTGTCCAGTATGGCGGTAGTAATACCGTCATTTTTTGTTATGGCCAATACTTTAGTAACCAAAAATCCTGCGTTTAACGCAATGGCTTCACCTGGTTCCAAAAAAACCTCTAAATCGTATTCTTGCCGTATGCGGCGCAGGCAGGCAATCAACTTTTCTTGTTCATAATCAGCGCGCGTAATATGATGACCACCACCCATGTTTAGCCATTTTAGCTGCTTAAGGTAAGAATAGAATTTCTCTTCCACCGTTTTTAATGTGATTTCCAATGCCTCAAAATTCTGTTCGCAAAGTGTATGGAAATGCAAACCTTCAATACCTTGTGGTAAAACAGGTGGCATTTCGGTAGCAATAATACCAAAACGGGAGCCGGGAGCGCAAGGGTCGTAGATGGCTTTATTCTGAGTGGAACATTGTGGATTAATACGCAAACCGCAAGACACACCTGCAGATTGCGCCATTTTGCCAAACTGTTGCCATTGTTCCAGTGAATTGAAAATGATATGGCTGCATATACGAGTCAATTCCGCAAAATGCTCTTGCTTATAAGCTGCGCTGAATACATGATTTTGCCCGCCCATATATTCATGAGCCAAACGAGCTTCATAAAGACCGCTGGCTGCCGTACCGTCCAGATATTTACCTATCAGCGGATAAAAATAGAACATAGAAAAAGCTTTTTGCGCAAGTAATATGCGGCAGCCGGCCGCATCCGCCACTTTACGCAGAATATGCAGATTAGCCAGCAGTAATTCCCTATCTACCACATAAGCTGGAGTAGATATTTCCCGAATATCAAAATTTATTTGCATAGAAAAACTCCCCATATATACAGTAACCACCAGCTAGCCTATCCTAAAAAATTGAAAATGCTAATAACCTGAGTTCGCGTTATGCGATTTCTATTCAGCAGGATTTACATGTATCATACAATGTTTGATAGCGCTGTTATCGGCCTCAATTTTATTATGCAGGCTTTCGGCGATTTTGTGGGCTTCAGTTAGGCTAAGATCACCATCTACGCAGATTTCTACATCTACAAAAAGCTTGGCGCCGTGTTGGCGTGTTTTCAAATCATCCATGCGGATTATGCCTTTTTCAGTTATAATCAATTCTTCAAGATGTTTCACTATTTCCGGAGGGGCAGCTTTATCTACCAGCTGATTAAGGGCTTTTATAATAAGATTCACGGCAACTCTAAGTATAAGCAAACAAATCACACAAGCCGCCAAAGGGTCCATAATAGATAAACCCAGCATAGCTCCGCCAATACCAATCAAACTGCCCATAGAAGAAAATGCATCTGCTCGGTGATGCCAGGCATCTGCTTCCAAAGTAGAAGAATTAATATAGCGGGCTGCGCGCTTTGTATAATGGTACATCCACTCTTTGACTGCAATAGAGATAACTGCGGCAATAAGAGCTAAAGAGCCGGGAATGGCGTGGGTAGTTTGGTTGATCAACCTTAGCACGGCATTGTAGCCAATTGAAAAAGCCACTATAGCCAAAATCAAAGACATCACAATGGAGATCAAGCTTTCCATTTTTTCATGTCCGTAAGGATGTTGTTCGTCAGGGTTTTTATGCGCAAGTTTAAGACCTATCAATACAAAGAAAGTAATGAAAACATCTGAAGCTGAATGTACTGCATCGGAAAGCATAGCCATAGAATGGCCTAGTATGCCGGCCAATAATTTGAATAAAGTTAATGCTACATTTATTAAAATAGTAACAAATGCTACACGATTACCATAATGAAGTTTTTCCTGTTCGTATTGGAAACTTTCTTTATTCACATAACCTTGCCGCGCCGACTGGTCGCGCTTGTTTTTACCAGGCGAAAAATACATCAATAATACACTCCCAGTATGTTGTGGCATATTTATAAAAAAGCGGA
Source organism: Bacillota bacterium (assembly GCA_009778255.1). Taxonomy (GTDB): domain Bacteria; phylum Bacillota; class Dehalobacteriia; order UBA4068; family UBA4068; genus WRKD01. The sequence continues at coordinate 394 of WRKD01000084.1, read as the reverse complement.
ACAATAAATGTCCCGCATAGTTGCTGTCTTAAAAGACCCGGCTTAGATTAGAAACAGTTATTTCTAAAAGAAGCCTGACGATTAATAATGAGAAAATTATAAGATATATGTTTAACTTTGTCAATATAAATATCACGCATACCAAGGTGGGCTGCGCCCACAAGATGCCAGAAGCTAGAGTGTGTAGAAAAGCACGACGACGCTTAAGCTAGTGCATTTGCTGAGGTTTTGCATAGCAAAAGCCAGTAAGGTTAAAGACGCTTTTCATTGATTAAAATTCGCTCCAAACTTCTTGTGATTAATTATAGGGCGCCTCTAAAAGCTAGCTTTACAACTCTGCCAAATTAGCGCAACTATCATTTTCTCGTCATTGCGGCCTTCGCGCCGCAATCCC
>WRKD01000083.1 GCA_009778255.1 Bacillota bacterium | reverse complement strand
GGGCTGCGGCAAGCTATAACGTCGCAGTAATAATTGATAACCCGAATTGCGTCATACATTGTTTCGCCTTTTGCCGTAGAAGAAGTTTGCATAGAAGGCGTTTCGCTTACTGTAATAACTTTACCGCCTAAACGCTCCATGGCGCATTCAAAAGAAAGCCGAGTGCGGGTAGAAGGCTCGAAAAAAAGCGAAGCCATGACCTGTCCTTCCATATCTTTCAAGAGACGTTTTTCTGCCAGAGCCCGATCATAATAAGCCGCCGTTTGCATGATAGTTTGCAAATCTTCTTTACTAAGACTTTCGATATCCATAATATTGCGGCCTTTGAACGCGTCCAAAAGCGCTTGCGATGGTTTTTCGCTGGTAATCGCCATAAAATCCCTCCTTAATCAATATTTAGTCTCCATGCAAAAGTTAATGTTATTCTTATTCTGTATATTTTAGGCTTTTCCTGCCATATTGGATGCAATACTATTATGTGTCAAGGTCTTCTCCCAGCAATACTACACTTTGTTGAGGAGGTAATTCTTCCACTTTGCGTAATCGGCGTTCTATAGCGCGGGAACGAGCGCCCACGGTATCAATTTCTTTAGCGGCGGAATCTATTTTTCTCTTAATATTATCCAGCACAGAGCCAAATTTACCAAATTCCGCTTTCACCGCACCTAATAATTCCCATACTTCATTAGAGCGGCGTTCAATAGCCAAGGTACGAAAACCCATTTGCAGGCTGGATAGAAAAGCGGAAAGATTAGTTGGGCCTACTACTGTTACTTTATAGTTTCTTTGCAAGCTTTCAAAAAGCCCCGTTCTGCGTACTATTTCCGCATACAGGCTTTCGGCGGGTACGAACATTATAGCAAAATCTGTAGTTAGAGGCGGCTCGATGTATTTATCATATATATCCTTGGCGCATTTGCGTACCGAAGCGGCAAAAGCGGTGGATAAGCGTTGGATACTCTCTTCAGGCAAACTATTCTCATAGGCTTCTTGTAAGCGCTGATAATCCTCTGTGGGAAATTTAGAATCTATCGGTAGCAGCAAAGTTTTATACGAACTATTTTTATCTGGTAATTTTATTACATAATCTACCCGCTCTTGGCTGCCGGGTTTTAAAGATTTTTGTGCCTCATATTGACTTGGAGAAAGAACCTGCTCTAATATAGCACCCAATTGTATTTCGCCTAAAGTACCTCTTGTTTTAACATTACTGAGCACGCGCTTAAGATCTCCAACCCCGGAGGCTAATTGCTGCATTTCTCCCAGCCCTTTATGAACTTGTTCCAGCCGTTCGCTTATCAGCTTAAAGGAATCGTTAAAACGTTTTTCTACCGTTTCTTTTAAGTTTTCTTCTACAGTCATACGTATTTCGGCCAGGGCCTTGGCAGTCTCTATGCGCAAAACTTTCAACTGCTCTTCAATATCTCTTTTTATGCTTTCTTGTTGAGTGGCAAATAGTTCGAATTGTTGTTTTTGTACACCGGATAAAGCCGCAATGGTTTGACATAAGCTTTCACCTAAGGTATTCAGGGAATTCATTTGCTCTTCCCTATTCTCGCGTAAAACTTGAGCGCTTTCTGTTCGATTTTGTGCAAATTCCCCACGCAACAGGGTATCGTATCTTACTAAGAGCAAATCTAAGGCGTCAAAACGGCGTTTTATTTCTTCATAACTGCCTCTCGATCCTGTCTTTTTTAAACTATACACTAAATTGAGGGCTGTAAGTATACTTACTAGCGTCAATAAAAAAATTATTATCCCTTCTATGATTATATCCTCCTACAGTAATTCATCCAGGGCATCTTCCTCAAGCACCGGCAATTCCTGAACACCTTGGGGCGGATGCAAAGCTTCCACTAATTCCTGAGCTTTCATCAGTAATTGCCGCGGCACATATATTTCTGTGCCAAAGGAATTTACCGCCATTACAATATCAAGGTATCCCCCTACACCGCGCCCTTTTTTATAAGCCGGTATCTGTTGATCTTGTAAAAGATTCATTAACATGTTCGCCTCTACCACATCATCTAAAACGGTCAGTAATACCGGTTCGCCTAAATCCATTTGACATCTAGTCATAATAATCCTCCCTTCATTTATAACGCATAACGCATAACACATGTACAGTTAAATTATTGATCGTCTATTTCTGTTGTTGTTGGCGCAGGCGGCACAAAGTTTTTACCGGCTGCAGCAGCTTTTCTTTTGCTTTTACCGCGTAATATTAGTAAAACTATTCCAGCTAAGATCAATAATGGCCAAATCCAAGCCAGTAGTATAACAATAAGCTGCGCTGCTAATAATGAACCGGCGAGGGCTCCCTTAAAAGCTTTGGTTATACGTGTGCTAAAAGTATCCGATTTTACTTCTTCTATGATTTTTTCCGATATCTCAACATAAACAGTAGCATAAGCTGTCAGATTATCTAAACGGTTTTTTACTGTTGTCAACTGTTCTATCTCGGTACTGATGCGGGTCAATTCGCGCTCTATTTTAAATATTTCATCCAAATCTTTTGATTCAGCTATAAAGGTTTTAATGCGCGTCTCCTGAGCTTGCAGCACTTTCAAGCGGGCTTCTGTGTCATAGTATTGCACCGTAACGTCTTCGCCATGTTCGCTAACCGAATCCAAATTCGCAAAATCAGTAAGGAAGGCTTTAAAATCCCCATACAAAGCAACCGGAACACGAATGGTCATGGAAGCGAAAGCCGCGCGATACTCCGTGGCGACACGGCTATCGGATTGTTGTATATAGCCACCGCTTATCACGATCTTTTGTTCTAAACGGCGCAGGGAATTTGCAAAATCATCTGTTATAACACGAAATTCCGCGCTCATTACCACCTTACGCGCCTCTACACCGGCTGGCAAGTTCTCTATGCCATCATAACCGCCGCTGATTGAGTCCATTTTAGCAGGTGTAAGTGATTCCTCTAAGGCGAGTATATCATTATCATAGTATTCACTCATAGGCATAACAGCGGTGTTAGAGCTAAACAAACTAGACGAGGATTTTTCATCAATAAAACCGAACCCACTTGAAGAAATTGGGGAACTGGCGCAAGCTGTCAAGACAAAAAGACAAATAACAAACAATACAACAAATAAATACTTTTTCATTTTACACACTCCTGCCTTTATTTTATATGATAATATAACCCGAAATAAAAACAAAACATTACAAGTTTATTATTTTCCTATCCTTGGAATTGCCAATAATAAATTATTATCATATTAAATGGAATATACAGCTTTGTCAACAGCAGCCCATTAGTCATTTACTCTCCTGAATAGCCTCTTACAGCAAATGCATATATTTCTCCGCTTCATACCATTTCACTTCAAAGCCCGCACCTTTAGCACAGAAAACAGAGCTGGAAGTATTTTTGGTATCCCTTTCTTTTTGATAATTGATTTTCTCAATAACCTTAGCTGGATCATGACAAGGGAAATAGCCTAAAAACCGGTAAGACACCGCACCACTGCCCTTAGTAAAGGAAAGAAGTTTTGCCTGATAATCAAGAAAAGTTACCACCGGTCCCTTACCGCTAATATGGGCTCGTTCACCAATATTCTGTACAGGTTCAAAAACACCTTGTAATTTTATAATATCCGCCAATACTCTGCCTACATATACAATATCCACATCGATAAAAAACTCATAATACGGTTCCAGTAATACGGAGTTGGCCTTTTCCAGCCCTTGCCGTATACAGCGGCAAACAGCTTCGCGTAAATCCCCGCCGGCAGTATGCTCCAGATGTATGGCGCCTGCAACTAATACGAACCGTATATCTGTAAGAGAACTGCCCGTTAAAACTCCTTGATGTTCAATATCTAAAATATAATGACGGATCAAATTTTGATACTGTTTTGGCAGGTTATCTTGGTGCAGCTTACTGGAAAATTCTAAACCGCCTTGAGGATTAGGTTCTAGCTGTAAATGAACTTCCGCATAATGGCGCAGCGGCTCAAAATGGCCATAACCCATAACTTTCTCCTCAATAGTTTCACGATAGATTATACTGCATGCTGCAAAATCGACAACAAAACCGAATTGCCCCACGATTAACTCTTTAAGTACTTCTAACTGTATCATGCCCATTATGTGCACGCTTATCTCTTTAACGCTTGGCTCATAGTTTACCTCCAAAAGAGGATCTTGAGCCTCCAACTTACGCAAGCATTCCATAACTTCATTAAAGGGATTATCATTCAGTATTAGCGCAGCCTTCAAAGCCGAGCGCAGCTTAGGAGCTGGCAAATCACCGCAAACACCTAAACCCATACCGGGAATAGCCTGAGTCAACCCGGTTATTCCCACCACATCGCCTTTATTAACAGCGCCTACATTCTTGTAAGATTTCCCTTGATAATCCCGTATTTCATGCACTTTTTCATATAAGCCCTGGCCATATGCTATTTCTTGGCGTATTTTCAAGCTACCGCAAAGACATTTAATAAAGGTAACGCGCATGCCTTTGGGGTCGTATATTACTTTAAAAACTCTGGCGGCGAATCCTGCTTGGCTGTTTGAGCGCAAGGGACAAAATCTTTCCGTTTCTGTTAAAGGGCTATACACCCCGTCAAGGGCTATGGTTTCGCCCAGCAGCTCCAGTGTTTCTAACACACCCTTTTGTTTTAAGGCGCTCCCCGCAACGGCTAAAGCAATGCTCCCGCGGGAAATTTGACGTTTAACAGCTTTTTGCACAGCTAATTTATCAAGAGCGCTTTCTAAATAAGCATTCATTAAATCGTCGTCATGCTCGCATAGCTCAAGCATAAATTCTTCGCTATATATATCAGCAAGGTTATCGATCAAGTAAGTATCTATATTCAGCTTGGCTTTTATATCAGCTATACAAGCTTTTACTATTGTTCCCGCCAAATCTGTTTTATTAATGAATATATATACCGGAATATGGCGCTTTGCTAGCAGCCTAAATACGGTTATGGTATGGCTTTGTACGCCGTCGCTTGCGCTGATCAACAAGATAGCGGCGTCCAGTATCATAAGAGATCTTTCCATTTCCGCAGAAAAATCACTATGGCCTGGGGTATCGATCAAATAATAATCTATTCCCCGGTGGGATAAAGAAGCGATATCGCTGAAGATAGTGATGCCCCGGCGCTGTTCCAGCTCATGATGATCCATCACAGCGCTGCCATGATCTACCCTGCCCAGCATTTTGATACTATTAGTCTGATAGAGCAGACTTTCGCAAAAGGTGGTTTTCCCTGCGTCTACATGAGCGAAAACACCTATGGTTATTTTCATATATTTTTAGTCCTATCCTATGCTTATTATGCCCTGAAATAGATAGAAAATCAACCCCTTTATACTGCTTATATATCAGATCATAACAAGAGTAAATCTAAAGGGCGCCTCTAAAAACTAGCTTTACCACTCTGCCAAATTAGCGCAACTATCATTTTCTCGTCATTGCGGCCTTCGCGCCGCAATCCCCTTGATTAGGAGGCTGGTTATGTACAGC
>WRKD01000082.1 GCA_009778255.1 Bacillota bacterium | reverse complement strand
CTGCCACTCTTGAAGACGGCAAATACTATGTAGAAGATCCTGAAAACATCTGGACTCCTGTTGGTGATGACGGCTTACTTGATGAAAACAATATGATTTGGGGCGGCCCCGATGGTTTGCCCAGCGGCTTAGACAATGAACCCGTTGATAAAATCGGTGATGAGTACTGGGTACATGTGGGTCAGAATGTTTGGAGAAAGTATCTCAAGAATAGCCCCAAAGGCCCCTTAGGCCCGTTGACCGGCGGCGGCCCGGATGGCGACCCCACTACGGATCCTGTAACCGAGATATATGATAATACCGATAACGACGGCAGATACTATGTTGGGCCCTTAGGTCCCGATGAAGACAACAATATGTATTACTATGGCGATCCTCAAACCGGCGGCAATGGTACATTAGATAGTACTGCCAATGGTTTAGAGAAAGACGATGTTAAATATTATAAAGATAAGAACGGTAATATGACCACCACAAAACCCACCAAGCCTTTGCCGGAAAACCCCGAAGTCACAGATCAAGGCAGGGAACTTGTAACCTCTAAAACCGGAGATACAGCTAATTGGTTGGAAATTGCCCGCTATGGAGATTACTCCTTGATCATACGCAAAGATTTTATCAATGTTCTCCCAAATCATAAAGGTGAAATGACTTGGCAGACTCTGAGTTTTGGTAAAACAAATGACTATCAAAAATCCCGTGTACGCGATGCTATAAACGATTGGTTCAACGGACGTTCCACAGGCGACAATTTAGTTGCAAATGCCAGGCTGCGCAGCTTCACGGTTTCGAATAACGCCTATAGTGTTCTGGGCACTGGCTCCAGTGATACCGGTGGTTTAAGCAACGGCTTCAGTAAGCCAACCGGAAATAAAATAGGCGACGGAAATGACATCACCTTCCTCCTGAGCTTTACCGAAGCGGCGAACTTCATTTCCACAGAGTATGCTTCATCGTTTACCGGCGGCGTATACTTAGCAAGCAATGCTAGCGCAGTAAAGAACTTTGGCAAGTTGACTGCTCAAGAAGCAGGGAGTGGCATATGGTTGCGCACACCGGGCACCAATGATTTATCAGCTTCTTCGCTGCAACACGTGTTTGGCAGAGTGTATCAGTTCCTTCTGGAAAGCTTACAAGGACTCGCTTATCCTGCGCTCTGGGTACATCAAGATATTTTCGAGTAAAAATCAAATAATTTCCTGTTTTGCAGTAACCTAAAGATATGCGCCGCTTTTTACGCTGTAAGCAAAAAATAATTGATTGCTGATCACCCGCTAACAATGCGCGGCCAATAAAAAGCAAAAGTGCTTAAACAGGTAGAAAGCAGCAAACATAGCTACCGGGGACGTAACCCCGCCCCCGGTAGCGGTTCCCCTCAGGAGGTGGCGGCTATGAAAAATTTTACTAGAATACTGACTATAACCATATTGACGGCAGCCATCTGCCTGAGTGGGTACGAGCTTAGCAAAACATCCGCGCAATATAGAAACGAAGCACAAATGAAATCTCAGGTAATAAAATATCGACCGGCGGCGGTTGCCATAGCGCAAGAAACATCTATGGCGGAATTACCAAAGCAAGAAGAAACGGAAACCAAGTTCAATATTTGGATAGCCGACTTGCAAAATGAGGTGAATAAAAATATTGCCGGCTGGCTGAATATACCGGATACGCAAATCGATTACCCCTTTGTAAGCCCCGAAGATAATGATTATTATCTAAGGCGCGATCTGAACGGGAATCCGGCGTCAGCAGGAACATTATTTATTGATTACCGTTGTAAGAAAGATTTTAGCGATTTTAACACTATTATTTACGGGCACAATATGAAAAACAACAGTATGTTCGGAGATATAAAATTGTTTGCGGATACCGGGTTCTTTGAAATGACCGAGATGGGAACATTGTTCCTTACGGATACCACATATTCACTGGAGTTCTTCGCCTATATGGTTGTAAGAGCGGATGATAAGATCGTCTTCAGCACAGGGGTAAAACAAGATAATTACTTTGAATATGTTAAGAAAAATGCCCGCAATTACCGGGAAGCGGATACAGAAGCAAAAGTAGTAACTCTGTCCACCTGCTCCTATGAATTCAACGGCGCAAGAATGGTATTGCTGGCAAATATATACTCTAAATAAGCACTACAACAAAAAAAAATAAAAATCCTGAAAGGAGTGATACCAATGAGTATCGGAGAAAAACTTAGATATTTACGCACTAAAACAAAGAGGACTTTAAAAGAACAAAGTGAAATATTTGGCGTATCGCTGAATTCCGTATACAGGTGGGAGCATGATTTGACCGCTCCTAAAAAATCGACGCTGAAAAAAATAGTCGAGCACTATGAAGTGCCTATGGAATGGCTGCTTCAAGACGGCGCCGATGAAAACGGAATCGAGCCGGGAATTAACGGCATGCGTTCGGAAGACCATCTTGAACAGCAACTTCTAAAAATGTTCAGAAAATTATCTGAGAATAAAAAGTATAAGATTTTAGGCTACATAGAAAGAGTATACGTAGAGGATATGGATTCAATGGTTTTTTAAAGATGGGTTATTATTCCCAAACCTAAAACAGAGAACGGCGGGTCGCTTTGCCGTTCTCTGTTTATTCTTTTATGCCCGCCCTATGGTATTATTCTTCGTGTTCTACAATAGCTATGCACGATTGAGCTAAAAAATCATTTGGTTCATTTGTACATATTTCATCATGTAAGTACATGGTGTATACCGGGCCGGTAAGTTCAAGCTCGTTTTTTTTGGCATAATCTGCCATTCTTTCTGGTAAATCTCCCAATTCGCCATAATAGCCGCGGGCAAAACCAACCAGGTATTTGCCTTCTTTACGCAGATGATCGCCTAAGGGGTCTATGGAAAAAAAGCGATCCGGTAAAGTAGGCCCCTTTAAAAAAGAAGCCATGTTAGCATGATATGCGCCTACAGGAAAACTGAGGTTAATATGAAGATCATTGGTTTTAACAATGAAATGCGCCATCGCTTCAATAAAAGTATCATCTTTTTCGTAAATATTGGGCGGCCAGAGAATGATTTCTTTCATATCCCTATTTAAAACAGAAATCGTGTTTTCGTCTACCTTTGTTCCATAATTGATCAATTCACGCCGGGTATGTATGATAGATGAACGTTCACGCAGCCGGCGCAATTCCATATCGAGTACTTTTTCTTGTTTTTCTAAAAGGCGTAGGAAATTTTCGGGATCCCGCTCATGGCGCAGTTCCGAAATTGTTTTTAGGGGTATCTCTAAATCGCTTAAAGTAGTAACAAAATTTAGGGCTAAAATTTGCGCTAAAGAATAATACCGGTAATTATTTTCCGGATCCCGCATGATAGGAGAAAAAAGAGAAAGATCATCCCAGTAACGCAAAGTCGATACTTCAATACCGCATATTTTAGAGAATTCCTGTATTGTTAAATACCCATTCATGCTTTATGACCCCCACTGTAAATTATAATTTAACTCTTGCATGACCAATAGAATTCTATTATAATATCAGCATAATCGGTTTATTCTTTGACGGGCAGTATAAAATGTACCCAAAAGGTATGCGCCGTTTCTTTACTGTCATTACGCAGCCAGTGGGGAACTAGAGATTCAATATATATGCAGTCGCCTTCATTTAGGTCATATTCGTTTTCTCCGGCCCAAAAATGCACTTTCCCCGCTACAACAAAACATATTTCTTCAGCTTCATGGCACATAGTTTCATCACCGTATTGCCCGCCCGCTTTTATTTCAATAAAAGTGATTTGCAGTTTTTTACGAGGCAGGGTAGACATTTCTACCACATAGGGTGAGTTTACGCCGCTTTGCAATTTCTGCCGATGCTCTTTTCGCATTATATGGCTGCTATTATTGATTTTAATAAAGAAATCGGCCATATCCTCATCCAGTGCCTGACATATTTTTTGAAAAGAACTGATAGTCGGGCTATTTACATCTCTTTCTACATTACTGATAAAACCGACAGAAAGACCGGTTTTATTGGCCAGTTTCTTAATCGTCATATTTTTTGATAAACGTAATAATCTTATTTTTTCGCCAATTTGTATCATGATCCTACTCCTTAATGGTACTTGGATTATATTGTATAATAGTTTGATATAAATAGCAATAACAACATTAAAATATTAAAGAGGAGTGGATAAAATGACAAAAAATATGTTGGCATTAGTGAAAAACAAACCAGCCCCCGGTTTGAGCATGATGGAGGTTCCCCTGCCCGAAGTGGGGCCGCAAGATGTGTTGATAAAAATCACCAAGACTTCTATTTGCGGCACAGACCTGCATATTTACAATTGGGATGAATGGGCAGCCGCACATATCGAAACGCCGCGTGTGATCGGGCATGAATTTGTAGGTGAAATAGTGGCTTTAGGCTCGCAGGTGGGCGGCTTTAAAGAAGGCGAGCGTGTTTCCGGCGAAGGGCATATTGTTTGTGGGGTTTGCCGCAATTGTTTAGCCGGACGGCGCCATTTTTGCCCCCATACGGTGGGTGTGGGCGTACAGCGCAACGGCGCTTTTGCCGAATTTCTTGCCATACCTGCCGGCAATGTTTGGCGCTGTAGCCCCGATATAGAAGATGATATCATCTCTTGTTTCGATCCTTTGGGCAATGCGGTACATACGGCGCTTTCTTTTGACCTTATAGGAGAAGATGTTTTGATTACCGGCGCTGGGCCTATTGGCATTATGGCTGCTGCCATATGCCGCCATGTGGGCGCACGCCATGTGGTGATCACAGATTTAAACCCCTATCGCTTAGAGTTAGCTGCCCGCATGGGCGCCAGCCGTGCTGTTAATATACGTGAGCAGGAATTAAGCCAAGTGATGAAAGAACTTGGTATGAAAGAAGGCTTTGATGTGGGGCTGGAGATGAGCGGCAATGCTCAGGCCTTTTCCGATATGGTGAAGTATATGTGCAATAGCGGGCGTATAGCCGTATTGGGCTTTTTACCGCAAGCAACCACAGTAGATTGGAATAAGGTTATTTTAAACGGCTTAACCATTAAAGGCATATATGGCCGGGAAATGTTCGAAACCTGGTATAAGATGACTGCAATGCTGCAAAGCGGGCTTTGTATTAGCCCGGTGATCACGCATCGCTTTGATGCGCGCGATTATGAAAAGGGCTTTGCTGAAATGAATAGTGGGCGAGCCGGAAAAGTTGTGCTTGATTGGACAAAAATATAATTAATAAAATATATCTGAAAGGGGATCAACTATGAAAACTGCTTTATCTGTTTTTCAAAAAAATATCGATGCAATTAAGGAGGACGGTTTATATAAGCAAGAGCGTGTGCTCACCGTACCTCAAAGCGGTCATATCAGTACTACTGTTAAAGCTGGAGTTATCAATATGTGCGCCAATAATTATTTGGGTTTAGCAGATAACCCCGTTTTGATCGAAAGGGCGAAGCAGGCCCTAGAACAGTGGGGTTTCGGTATGGCTTCTGTGCGGTTTATTT
>WRKD01000081.1 GCA_009778255.1 Bacillota bacterium | reverse complement strand
CAAGTCCGCAATGACGGGGATATTTAGGTAATTAGTCTCATTTTGATCATTTTGTTAGTGTTTATTCTGGTTTCTAGAGGTGCCCAAAACATAATCTGGCCGCATGAGCAGTCAGATTATGTTTTTAATAATTTTGGTGTAGATAATTTAATGTTTATATTGCAAAAAGCGATATTTTAGTATAAAATATACATATATTCAGTGTGAGGTGTAGCTCATGGTAAGGTTTGTTATAAACAGGTTTTTTTCCGGCTTGTTGGCCATATTTGTACTGGCAACCATAACATTTTTTCTTATGCATCTCATACCGGGCGGGCCTTTTAACGCCGAAAAGATCAATGCTCGCGCCTTAGCTTTAATGGAGGCGCGTTATGGTTTTGACCGTCCTGTTTATGTGCAGTATTTCGATTATATGAAAGACTTGGCCCGGGGCGATTTAGGCATTTCCGTTAAAAAAATCGGTTATACTGTAAATGAGATCATTGCCGAAAAATTTCCCATATCGCTACGTTTAGGCTTAGTGGCTTTATTGCTATCGCTTTTTCTCGGCATACCTTTAGGTATGTTAGCCGCTGCCAAGCGCGATAAAATTCCAGATAGGGTGATCATGTTTATTACCTCTATAGGCTATTCGGTGCCGGGTTTTGTTGTAGGCGCCCTACTTTTGTACTTTTTGGGCATACGCTGGCAATTACTGCCCATTATGCGCTTAGATACACCATTGCATTATATCATGCCCGCCTCTGCGCTGGCCTTTAGTCCTTTATCTTATATTACCAGATTAACGCGCTCCGGCCTTTTAGATGTTATTGACCAAGATTATATCAAAACTGCCCGCGCCAAAGGGTTGACCCGTGTGGTGGTGGTAGGCAAGCATGCTTTGCGTAATTCCATTATTCCCGTAGTTACATATTTGGGGCCGCTGACTGCCAATACTATAGTGGGCGGTTTTGTGGTAGAACGGATTTTCTCCATTCCCGGCTTGGGCGCTTATTTTATCACCTCTATTACTAATCGCGATTACCCCATGATCATGGGCACGACCGTGTTTTATGCCATAATCCTGATCTTAGCCAATATGATTGTGGATATTACTTATGGCATAGTAGATCCACGCATCAAAAAGTATTAGAGCGGGTTTTGCCTGCGTGTAAGGAGTGTTGAGTTTGGAGCATTTTGGTTTGCCCAAAACCATAAGCGCTGTAATCAGTTTAGAAGACGCCCAGCCGGTACCTTATGAGGAAAGGCAGCGCGAGGTGCAGATGCGTGAATCTGTTACCTATTTAAAAGATGCGTATCGCCGTTTTAAAGCCAATAAGGTAGCCATGTTCTGTTTTTTCGTGATAATTGCGCTGGTGCTGTTTGCCTGGGCAGGACCTTTGCTGTCGCCTTATTCTTATGATCAGCAAACCCGCGGACATGAGCGTATGGCGCCCAATGCCGAGCATTGGTTCGGTACCGATTCTTTGGGTAGAGATATGCTGGTGCGCACCATGGTAGGAACAAGAGTATCTTTATTGATTGGTTTGTTCAGCGCTTTGATCGTTTTGGGTATAGGCGCCATATATGGCGCTGTTTCCGGTTTTATTGGCGGGAAGGTAGATAATATTATGCAGCGTATAGCCGAAGTTTTTTATTCGCTGCCTCCTATATTAGTGATCATCTTGCTGCAAGTTACCGTTAAACCATATCTTAGCAAAGTTTTTCCCAACTCCAGGATGGGGGCCAGCGCTATTTCTATCTTCGTTGCCGTGGCCTTAATCTATTGGGTCAATATGGCGCGCTTAGTACGCGGTCAAGTTTTACAGTTAAAAGAGAATGAATATGTATTAGCTGCCGTAGCTATGGGAGCTTCCAAAACTTCCATAATCCGCCGTCATTTATTGCCCAATGCTATTGGCACCATTATTGTTACCACTTTGTTTCAAATACCAGTAGCCATTTTTTTAGAAGCTTTTCTTAGTTTTGTCGGTTTAGGAGTAGCCGCGCCCATGGCTTCTTTAGGCTCGCTGGCTTCCGATTCTTTAAACGGTTTACAAAGCTATCCTTATCTGCTATTTTACCCTGCCTTGCTCATAAGCATTACTATTTTAGCCTTTAATCAATTTGGAGATGGTCTGCGCGATGCCCTGGATCCCAGGCTGAGAAAATGATAAGATTGTAACTATTAAGAAAGAAAGTAGGAAACGATTTATGGCTGATCCGCCGCTTCTTTCTATCAAAGATTTGAAAGTATCTTTTTTTACCCCAGCAGGTGAGGTAAAAGCTGTGGGCGGGCTTTCTTTTGATTTATATCAAAGGGAAGTCATAGGTATTGTTGGTGAATCCGGTAGCGGTAAAAGTGTCTCGGTCAATGCGCTCATGCGCATATTACAGTATCCGGGCGAGATCATTGGGGGTACTTTAGAGTTTAACGGCAAAAAAATCGAAACACTTACAGAAAAACAAATGCAGGCGGTACGCGGCAAAGAAATGGCCATGATATTTCAAGATCCCATGACCTCATTGAACCCGGTATATACCGTGGGCAATCAATTAATGGAAACTTTGATAAAGCATACCGCTAGCAAGCGCGCTCAAGCGGCGCAAACTGCCTTGAAAATGCTCAGACTGGTCGGCATTAATAATCCGGAACAACGCCTTAAACAATACCCTTATGAACTCTCTGGCGGAATGCGTCAGCGTGTGATGATAGCCATGGCTTTATGCTGTTCGCCGAAACTCTTGATAGCCGACGAACCTACAACTGCTCTGGATGTAACCATACAAGCCCAGATTTTAGACCTTATGAAATCTTTGCGTAATGAGACGGAAGCAGCCATCATACTCATAACTCACGATTTGGGAATAGTTTCCGATATCTGCGATAAAGTAATAGTGATGTACGGCGGCCGGGTAGTGGAACGCGGCAGTACAGATGAGATATTTTATCAAACAGCTCATCCTTATAGTAAAGGACTTTTGGAATGCCTGCCCAGGCTGGATAATGAAGAATCTCCTCAGCTGACCCCCATTGAAGGTACACCGGTCGATGTGCTCGATCTTCCACAGGGCTGCTCCTTTGCCGCCCGTTGTCGTGAATGCCGCAGTATCTGCCTTAAGCAAACACCGCCGGAATTCACTTTAAGCGAGAGCCATAAGGCAGCTTGCTGGCTACATGCTTTGGGGGAAGGAGGTGGGAATGATGGGCAAACTTCTTTTAGTTGAACATTTGGAAAAAAATTTCCCCATTAAGACTGGCTGGGGGCAAAGCAAAAAATCTGTTTCCGCCGTAAACGATGTTAGCCTATATATAGAAAAAGGCGAAACATTCGGCATGGTAGGGGAGAGCGGCTGCGGCAAAAGCACTTTTGGCCGCTGTGTGCTACATTTATATGAACCCAGCGCCGGAAAAGTGATTTTCGATGGCGCAGAAGTAAATATGCGCAATATTGACACTTATCGTAAGCGCATGCAAATAGTGTTTCAAGACCCATATTCTTCTTTAGACCCGCGTATGACAGTGGGCGACATAGTAGGAGAACCGCTGGTTGCGCAAAAACTACCCTTAAGCCGTAAAGAACGTTACGATATAGTGGTAGATCAATTACGTTTTGTAGGCATGAATACCGAGCATATGAATCGTTACCCGCATGAATTTTCCGGTGGACAGCGGCAGCGCATCTCTATCGCGCGGGCCCTTACCATAAAACCGGAATTCATCGTCTGCGACGAGCCGGTTTCCGCCTTGGATGTTTCCATTCAGGCGCAGGTTATCAATATGCTGATCGAACTGCAGCAAAAACTGGGTTTAACTTATCTGTTTATTGCCCACGATTTAGCAGTGGTGCGGCATATATCTAACCGTATTGGAGTTATGTATCTGGGCAATTTGGTGGAAACCTGCCCGGCTAAGGAATTATATAGTAATCCGTTTCATCCATATACTCAAATATTACTTTCGGCTATTCCTATACCGGACCCTAAAATCAGCCGTAGTAAAAAACGAATAATATTAGAAGGTGATGTACCCAGCCCGCTTTCTCCTCCTTCCGGTTGCCGCTTTCGTACCCGCTGCCCCTATGCGCGGGAAATATGCAGCGAACAAACTCCCGGTAACCGGGAAGTAACCCCGGGACATTTTTGTGCTTGTCATAAGGTAGAATGTGGATGGTAGTTTGATATTGTGGTAAGAAATAAAGCTAAGTTTAAATTGAAAGGAGTAAATTATGAAAACTCGTATTTTTGTTGTATTGTTGCTTATTGTTATGCTACTCGGTTTAGCATCCTGCACTAAAACCACACCAGAGAAACCCATAACCCCTCCCGATGTTTCAACACCTAATAACCCAACTGATACAAATGAGCAGACTTCAAGCACTTCAAACCGTATAACCGATTTTGCCGTTACTATTGCCTCTCCTCCGGAAACCATCGACCCACAGAAAAACTCTTCTGTAGATGGGGCTATCTATTTAGTACATATAGGCGAGGGTTTGATGAAATACAAATATCAGGGTGGCGGCGTGGAACCGGGTTTGGCCGAAAGTTATGATATTTCCAGTGACGGCTTGGTCTGGACTTTTCACCTGCGTTCCGGCTTAAAGTGGAGCGACGGCCAGCCTCTTACGGCGCATGATCTTGAATATACCTGGAAACGTTTAGTTAACCCGGCAACGATCTCGCCGTATGCTTTAGACGTTGGGGTCTTTGTTAAAAACGGCGATGCGGTTGCTAATGGAGAAATGCCTCTGGATGCCTTTGGCGTAAAGGCTTTAGACGATCTTACTTTCGAGATCACACTGGAAGGGCCCTGTGCCTTTTTCGATGAAGTGGCGGCTTTCCCCGCCTGGATGCCCACCCGTCAAGATATGGTGGAAAAATATGGCGACCGCTGGTCGACCGCTCCGGAATCGTATATTTCCAGCGGACCTTTTAAGGTTGAAGCCATTAATATGGACGCTTCTTTAACTTTAGTGCCCAATGAATTCTATTATAATCGCGACAATATTATTCCCACCCGGCTGACCTTTGAATTCTTAGCCGATGAAGTGGCGATGGTCAATGCTTTGCAAAGCGGTCAAGTTGCCTATAGCCGTTTGATCCCCGGCGAAGACCGTGCCATGCTTAAAGAGAAAGGCCTGTACGGAGTATTTGCAGATTTAGGTACCTATTATGTTTGTTTCCAAAACCAACGCGCGCCCTATAATGATGTTAATGTACGTAAAGCGCTTTCTTTGGCTATCGACCGTTTATTCATTACCGAGGTATTGCTGGAAGGCAGTTATTTGCCGGCTACCGCTTTTGTTGGGCCTGGTTTTGGAGATGTAAACGGAGAGTTTTATCAGCAAGGTAAGTATTTCGATTTTGATTATGAAAAAAATAAAGAAATGGCGCGCGCCGCTTTAGCCGCAGCCGGCTACCCGGACGGCGTGGGCTTT
>WRKD01000080.1 GCA_009778255.1 Bacillota bacterium | reverse complement strand
AGTCCGCAATGACGGGGATATTTAGGTAATTAGTCTCATTTTGATCATTTTGTTAGTGTTTATTCTGGTTTCTAGAGGTGCCCATAATAAAAAAGAGGTTGCCTTGTCAAGAGTGCGAAAAAAGAATTGCAATTGCCGTTAGTTTTATTACTCTATTTCGCCAATAATTATTTGAATCTACTCTTGCTCCTGCCCTTTAGCCTGCGCTTTCTACTTATTTACCATTGCTATAATTAGTGACTGTAGCTGGACACATTGCCTTATATAAACACCAGCAGTCTTGTTAATAATTGGTATTAATTCTGGTTATGAGAAGAGTCTACTGTTTTAACGCGGGCGAGGTGCATACATAAGGCACAAAGCCTTTGTCCACGGTATGGGTTTTATAAAAAGTGCTGTCAGGTATACAGAAATAATCATAGCGAATCTTGTCGCCATCATCCGGGTCATCCCAGGTAACATCTATATTGTACCACTTACCATCCACCCTAACCTGGTTCCAAGCATGATCTTCACCGCCTGCCTCTCCGGGTACCATTATGCACTCAATTCCTACCGCGTTCATTAGTATTTTGAATGCCTCGGCATAAGCCTCACAAACACCCTTTCCTTCAGTAAAAATATATCTCGGCTGATGTGCGGCATTGGTCTCTCTGCCTTCATAATATGTCTTCTCGTAGGTAGTATGTAAAACTAAATAATCATGCAGTGCTTTCACCTTTTCTTTTTCGCTCATGCCTTCTGTTATACATTCAGCAAGGACTGCGTTTATCTTATTTACCCAAGTACTCATGCCTACATAGTATTCATCGTCTTTAAATAAATCAGGACGGGTAAAATGATAATGCTTTTGATATCTTGCCGGGTCTTTATAGTAGTTTTCCATCATATAAGAGTCATTTATCATAATTTGCATGACAAGCACATCCCGTTTAGTATATACGTTTTCATTCCAATCGGGAAGCCATATTTGCCCGTATGTATATTCTGATAGCACATCTTTAGCAACAGACATTCTTTCTTCCTCGCTAAAGCCGGGCATTCTTACCACAATTTGAATGTCATTGTTTTTTATTGCTAGCATTATCAGCTTCTTGGCATCTTCCAAACTGTATACTACTGCCTCATTCGAAAAAATTTCCGGCATATCCGCCGCTATCATCAGCGTGCCATCTTTGGTAGCGTCTAATTGGTCTACCGTAAACATATCATCCCACAGCAGCTTATGCACTAAAGGCATATCATTGCCTTTGGGTATGGCATACAGCACTTTATAACACAAAAGCACCGCATCCGCACGTAGAAAGCTATCTTGATTGAAGCCAGCCAGTTCCGCTGTGGTAATAATCTTTAATTCAACCATTTTATTCAAGGCATTGCTCCAGATAAAGTCAGCGCCCTCTCGATACCCCAAAGCCCTAAGCATCAATGTGGCAAACTGGTCGCCCGTCATGGCCCATTTACCATAACTACCAGCCGCTTGTCCCTGTATCAACCCGCGCTTATAGAGAAAAGCAATGTATTTATCGGCATAGGTACCTGTTACATCCGCAAAGGGCTGTGGATTATCTTCCGCCATAGCTTGCGACTCCAAACCTAAAAACCTTGTAATCAATACCGCTCCCATTAGGCGGTCGCAAGGGCGCTCCAAATCATATCCGTTCTCGGTACCCAAGAAAAGTCCCAACTTATTAAGAGCATCGGCATACTGAGCTTCATCGGCCAAAGCTATCGTTGAAAAAGTACAAATAACTACAACCATCAGCAATAGCATTATTGTTTTTTTCATCTTTACCCCCCTCATTTTTAACAAACGCCATTTTTCAGATAATGCTGTGTGACAGACCACGCTCGAAAAATCGGATTTTGCATAACATTCAGCCTACTCCTTATATACCGTTGTTGTATCGATCGTGATGGTATTGCTGGATGCATCCCAGCCTACACCAAAATCAAGAGCCTGCCCGATATCACGCAACTTGAAATAGTTGTTACCGTCGATATTGTAGGCAATAAACTGTACCTCTTTGCCATCCAGATAAATTTTTGAATTTGTAGGGATGGTTGTTTTGTCTTCCACACCTTTTCCTGACATCTCACCGCCTATGATTGTATAAGGCTTTCCATTAGCCAATACAATCGTATTACTTGCGCTGTCGAAACCTACTTCAAACTGCTTTTCTGTACCAGAAAGAGTACACGCAAGGTCACGTAATTTGAAGTAGTTATTACCTTCTATATTATAAGCATCGAAAGCCACATTTTTGCCGTTCACCAGCACTATAGCGGCGGTAGGCTTGGCAGTTAGGGAAAGATTGGGCGGCTGTGTAACAGGCGAAGAGGGTGGCGACGGGGCAGAGGTGCCCGGAAGCATTATACCGTCCATGATTTTGAAATGTATGTTGCGGGTTATTTTTGTACCATCGCCAATCTGACCATACGAATTATTTCCCCAAGCCCAAAGACTACCATCCTTTTTAACGGCTAGGCTAAACCACGATCCTGCACTAACCATTATTGAATTATCCATTATTTGTACAGGCTGTAGCCGGTCTTCTTCTGTGCCATCGCCAAGTGAACCCAAATAATTGCTTCCCCAAGCCCAAAGGCTGCCATCATTCTTTATTGCCAAGCTATGATTATCCCCCGCACTGAAAGCTAATACATCGTCCATGACTTTCACAGGTATAAGCCTTTCTTCAGTTGTACCGTCGCCGATTGTTCCCCATCGATTAAATCCCCAAGCCCAAAGGCTTCCATCGCTTTTTAACGCTAAATTATGGCTACTCGCGCTGGCTGCCGTTACGTTTTCCATTATTTTAACAGGCACTGGCTGGTTTTCCAATGTGCCATCGCCAATTGAACCTGAATAATTGCTGCCCCAAGCCCAGAGACTACCATCGTTCTTGATAGCTAAACTATGGTAACGGCCTGCACTGATAGCTTTTACATCATCCATAATTTTTACAGGTGTTATCCTAAATTCATATGTATCGCCTAATGTGCCATCGCCAAGCTGTCCGGAATCATTATATCCCCATGCCCAAAGACTGCCGTCATTCTTAATAGCCAGGCTGTGCAGAGCTCCCGCGCTGATTGCTGATACACCGTCCATAATTTTCATAGGCGTATAATCATTTTTATCAGATGCACGGCCTAATTGCCCCCAGCCATTAACTCCCCATGTCCAAAGGCTGCCATCTTTTTTGATGGCCATACTATGCGATCCACTCGTGCTAGCCACCGCCACGTTGTCCATTATTTTAACAGGTGTTAACCTGTCTTCCAATGTGCCATCGCCTATGTATGTCGCGCTGCCCCAAGCCCAGAGACTGCCGTCATTTTTAATCGCTAAACAATGATAAGTTCCTGAACTGATTGCGACAACTGTAACGCTGGATGTGTTAGCTGACGCTGTCATGGGAACTAACCCGAAAAACAAAAGTAACGATAAAGTTAGAAGTGTGATTCGCTTTTTCATAATTTAAAGACCGCCTTTCTCTTTATAACCATTTATAGCTTCCCATGAACCCAAGCATCTCCGGATTGCACCTCATTAAAGGTCGTCGTAATGACTCAGCCAATCAATATGCTAAAGCAGCGTTCATTGATATCTATAATCCTTTAGCCCATAGGTAATTGTATGGATCATTGGCAGGTGCGTCAAAGATAATCAGTACTAAGTATTGGTTATGGTGGGTTCCATGCAACACTTCAACATAATGCTCGTCAGCTTCCGTTAATAACTCGGCCTTCATATAGCCTGTCTGTCCTTCATAATTAACCAAAAACCACTCGCCGTCCAAAATGTCTATAACTTTAACGGTTGTGCCTGCCGGAACGGTTGTAATTCTTACAAAATCCATATCCGGCCCTTCACGCAGATTCACATTATCGGTGGTCATATATGTCATGCGGCTTTCTTCGGGTTCAGATGCAGGTTCATTTTTAGGTGGCGTTGGCGGGAGCGTAGCATACGGGGATGTTGCGGTAATGTCCAGAATACCGTATTTGCCGTTGATTTTTGCAAAGGCAGTTTCGTTGTCTATTGTTAAAATCTCATCAAAATAAAACGGTACAGCAGTATTTCCGTTCTTGTCAACAATACCCCATTTATCATTTAGTTTCACAGCAATTATATCAGTTGCATACCATATATCGCTTCTCCAATGGTCAAAATAATCATCATATATAAAATCTGTAACAAATGATATACCATGGGCTATAGCGTATTTCCCATTGATATACACTTAGCTCAAATCATAATTAGTCCAAGGGTCGCCGTGATCATTTGCCTTAACTCTATCTGAATCTATTTTTATAAATGCGTTTAACCTATCCGCGTACCAGCCTTTTTCTAAAAAGTCATTGCCTGACCACATTTCAAACTCTGGCGGGAAATCGCCAATAGCATAAAAACCGTAAAGGCTCTTTTTTTCATCATACAAAAACTGAGTTTCAGCACCGCCACTACCACTACCACCATGTTGCTCGTCCGTAAGCAAACCTGTTTTTGTATCTATGTAATACTCTTCACCATCCTTGCTATAAAAGAAGCCGCAATCACATACATAGTAACAAATATAATGATATTCCAACATCGGCTCAACTCGCCATACAAGATCATTTTCATCCAATCCTGGCTCGGATAGGGCAGGCTCATTTTCGATAGGGTCGGGTGGTTCAGCTACGGCACATTAGTTGTACAAGCGGTAAGAGCTAGGCAGCACAACAATAAAAGCGCAAATAAGAAGTATTTGCGTACAATAATCATTGCGCATGTTCCCTACAATGAACGACAAGTGCTCATATAAACCCCAACTTTATTTGCTTATTTTTTACGGTTCATTGCTAACTGCTTTATGTTCGTATTATATCAATTTTACCATATTTTATCTTAAATAGGCAATGAATTAATAACAGTATTCTATTATCAGTTTACCCCCGCATCTCCTGCTCAATCTCGATGCCGCCACCAAACACCACCAGCAGCTTGTTATGATCTATTTTTGAGTTTCCCAAAAACTGATTTACAAACATACAAAAAGCTATTTGTTACAGGACTTAAACAGCAATATTCAAATAGCATTCAAATGAAATCGATACAAAAAATAGTGCAAAACCAATCGCAAGTATGGTATACTATTATTAGCGAAATAGCAGCTATACCGTCAAAAACGGAGGTTTTGCACATGACAAATTATAACACACTTGGATACAATCTTAAAAGAGGTGTTTTTAACTTTTGTAATAAACTCTCAAAAGATTCTCATAGGACAATATAAAAATACATCAAGGGAAAAAGACGCTGCGCGTCTTTCGTGCTGCGCTTAGCTACGCAAGGCTTCGCACCGAAATACTCCGCTGGAGTATTTCGCCCTCATAGGGTTCAAATCCCTTTGCGTAAATTTAGCAGTAAA
>WRKD01000079.1 GCA_009778255.1 Bacillota bacterium | reverse complement strand
ATTAATGCGCGCATATGTGGAAAGCGAACCTATCAAGCCGATATTAGGCCCTTCCGGCGTTTCAATAGGGCACATACGGCCATAGTGACTATGATGCACGTCGCGAACTTCAAACCCGGCGCGTTCTCGCGAAAGGCCGCCGGGGCCTAAGGCGGAAAGACGCCGCTTATGCGTTAATTCCGCTAAGGGATTGGTTTGATCCATAAACTGCGAAAGCTGCGAAGAACCAAAAAATTCCTTTATAGCGGCTACCACCGGGCGAATATTGACCAATAACTGAGGCGTAATAGATTCAACATCTTGAATGGTCATACGCTCGCGCACTACGCGCTCCATACGGCTTAGCCCTATGCGGAATTGGTTTTGCAACAATTCTCCAACGCTGCGCAGGCGGCGGTTACCCAAATGATCTATATCATCCGCGCTTTCTAAACCGTCTGTTAAACGCAAAAAATACAACACCGTTTGCACTATATCTGGTTTGGTAAGATGACGCAAATAATTGTTATACAGCGGCTGTTCTTCTACTTCAATATAAGCTTGAACTTCGTCGCTCCATACCAGGCCTTCATCATTAACCCGCTTCAATATGCCATGCTTGAGTTTTTTATCCAGTTTATAGCGTCCTACTTTACCCAAATCGTAACGTTTGGGGTCAAAGAAAAAGCCATGCAACAATAAGCGGGCCGAATCCACTGTAGGCGGCTCGCCCGGGCGCAGGCGCTTATATATTTCCACTAAAGCTTCCTCTGTATTGGAGGAAGGGTCTTTTTCCAGCGTCATCGCAATAGCAGGATGCTGATTAAACAGATTAAGTATTTCTTCGTTATTGGCATAACCCAAAGAGCGTATAAGCACCGTAGCCGGTATTTTACGCATACGATCTACTCGTACATATATACAGCCTTGTACATCCGATTCCAACTCTAACCAAGCTCCGCGGTTAGGAATAACGGTTGCACCATAAAGCTTTTCACCGTTTGGATCGTGGCTTTCATGAAAATACACGCCGGGCGAGCGTACTAGCTGACTGACAATAACTCGTTTGGCGCCGTTGATAATAAAAGTACCATTATCTGTCATCAACGGGAAGTCGCCCATAAAAACATCTTGCTCTTTTACTTCGCCGCTTTCTTTATTGATCAACCTAACTTTAACCCGCAAAGGAGCTGCATAAGTAGTGTCGCGCGAACGGCATTCGTCCACATCGTATTTTGGTTCTCCAAAGGAATAATCGGTGAATTCTAAAACCAGGTTTCCTGTAAAATCCTGTATGGGTGATACGTCCTGAAATATTTCTTTTAATCCTTCATCCAAAAAGTGCTGATAAGATCGTTTCTGTACCTCGATCAAGTTTGGCATTTCCAATACTTCGGCGATCCTGGAAAAACTGCGTCTTTTTCTTTCCACATCAGTCACGGGATACTTCATTCAATCAATCACTCCTCACAGTTATAACTGATTTAAAGAAAATGATATATTAAGGAAAATAGCAATACTAACCCATAATAACAGCAACCTTAATAATAACACAAATAAACAAGCCAGTCAATAAAAATTTTGACAGGTTTGTGTAGAAAATAATTGTGTAGAAAATGATTGTTAATGATTGTGGCAACAGGAAATTAAGGAATAAAAAGAACCACCCTTGGCAAGGGCTTTTACATATCCCTTGCCAAGCATTATCTCTTTAAACAGCTTTAGGGTGCACATTATTTGATTTCCGCAGTAGCTCCCGCTTCGGTCAGTTTGGTTTTTATAGCTTCGGCTTCTTCTTTATTGATGTTTTCCTTCACGGGTTTGGGGGCAGCTTCTACTAAATCCTTGGCTTCTTTTAACCCTAAGCCCGTAATCTCACGAACCACCTTAATAACATTGACTTTCTTTTCACCAAAGCTGGTCAAAATTACATCGAATTCAGTTTTTTCTTCCTCGGGGGCGGCTTCGGCAGCTGCCGTTGGGGCGGCGGCAATAGCCATCGGGGCAGCGGCAGATACACCAAATTCTTCTTCAAAAGTCTTTACTAATTCCGCTAACTCCAGCACAGTCATTTCTTTTACGATATCCAATACATCACTTACTTTAGACATTGATTGATCCTCCTAAAAATTAATATTTTTTAAGTTACTAATCAAAAAATTAAATCCCCTAAAACAATGTTTTAGAACAAGCTATTAAGCACTTACAGCAGCTTTTTGTTCGCGAACGCGATCGGTAACTATAACTAGCTGTCTTAATATTCCACTGGTAACACCGGCAAAACCAGCCAGCGGCGCCTGGAACATGCCTACTACCTGAGCCAGCAATACTTCACGCGCAGGCAGCTTGGCTAAAGCTTCGACCTCGGCGGCACTAATGAGTTTATTGGCTAACAAACCGGCTTTTACCTCGGTTTTCTTTGCCTCTTTTATAAAATTCATCAAAAGCTTTGCTACCGTTACCGGGTCTTGCGAAAAAGCGACGGCAGTAGGCCCTTCTAAATACGGGTCCAACGCCTGTTGATCATTGGCATGGCAAGCCAGTTTGATCAAGGTATTTTTTGCTACAAGATACTCCACTTCAGCTTCGCGCAGCTGACGGCGCAAACGTACATCCTCAGATACGGTAATACTGCGATAGTTGGTAAGCACCGCGACATTATTGTTTTTAAACAATTCCTGCAAATAGCTAACCTCGGTTTCTTTTTCCAATCTTTGCGGTTTTTTCTCCACTATTAAACCCCCTTAGTAAAATTTATCTTAAGTATAAAGCCCTGCTTTTGGGCAGGGCAGAGCAAACACAACATCGCTTTTACCTGCCTCGGCCGGCAGAATTATCCCAATTAGGACCGGCTGTCTTAGGCTATGTATATTTTAAACAGTTTACCAGTAATAATTTACTATTTACCTAAAGGCTTTACCGGGGATATTTTGAAACCAGGGCCCATGGTAGAAGAGAGGGTAACACTTTTCATATACTGGCCTTTGGCTGCAGAGGGTTTGGCTTTTATTAAAATATCAACTACCGTTTGATAATTATCGAACAATTTTTCTGTATCAAACGAAACTTTACCAATACGGCAATGGATATTAGCGGCTTTATCTAAACGGTATTCAACTTTTCCCGCTTTAATATCGGCAATAGCCTTGGTCACATCCATAGAAACTGTTCCGGTTTTAGGATTGGGCATTAAGCCTTTAGGGCCCAAAACACGGCCTAATTTACCTACCATACCCATCATATCTGGGGTGGCTACAGCAACATCGAAGCCAAACCAGCCGCCTTGTATTTTTTCTATCATATCTTCTGCGCCAACAAAATCGGCGCCGGCGGCTTCTGCTTCTTTTGCTTTCTCACCTTTGGCAAATACCAATACGGTGCGGGTCACACCCGTACCATGAGGCAAAACTACCGCGCCGCGCACCTGCTGATCTGCTTGACGGGGATCTAGATTAAGGCGTATGGCTAATTCAACAGTTTCATCGAACTTAGCCTTGGCATTTTCTTTAACTAAAGTCAATGCCTGTAGCGGCTCGTAAAAAGCGCTTAAATCAATTTTTTTTACTATTTCCTTATATTTTTTGCCATGCTTCGGCATATCGCATCCTCCTTTGTGGTAACGGAATTTATCCTCCCACTATTATGCCCATACTAAGCGCAGTGCCTTCTATCATACTCATTGCGGCTTCCACATCTGCGGCATTTAAATCGGTCATTTTCAATGCGGCTATTTCTCTCACCTGCTCCCGTGTTACGGTAGCAACTTTAGTGCGATTGGGTACGCCGGAACCCTTTTCTATGCCGGCTGCTTTCATTAAAAGCACTGCGGCAGGGGGGGTCTTAAGTACGAAAGTAAAACTGCGATCTTCAAAAACAGTGATCTCCGCCGGGATTATCATACCCGGTTGATTAGCTGTTCTTTCATTAAACTCCTTGCAAAAGCCCATGATATTAACACCATGAGGACCCAACGCCGAACCGACCGGAGGGGCCGGGTTAGCTTTGCCGGCAGGAATTTGCAGCTTTATTACCGTCTTAACTTTCTTTGCCATTAAGGTTTCTCCTCCTTTTCTTGTGGTATAAGCGGGGGGTAATAACCCCCCTCCCACCAAAAGCGGCCTAAACCGCTCCAAGGGCTATTGATTACAACTTTTCTACCTGAGAGAACTCCAGTTCTACCGGGGTTTCACGTCCGAACATGCTCAAGGATACACGCATTTTACCTTTTTCCGCATATATTTCGTCGACAGAACCCACAAAATCTTCAAAAGGACCGCCAATAATGCGTACGCTCTCACCCAAACTGAAATTCACCTTAATGCGGCTTTCCATAAAGCCCATTTGGGCTAATATTTTTTCCGCTTCCTCGGCATGTAAGGGTACAGGCTTGGCACCTGTGCCCACAAAACCGGTTACACCCGGTGTATTGCGTACAACATACCAAGAAGAATCGGTTAAATTCATTTCTACTAACACATAACCAGGATACACCTTGCGCGGGGTTATTTTGCGCTTGCCGCCTTTTATTTGCACTTCGTTTTCCATAGGCACAATAACGCGAAAAATATTTTCCTCCATATTCATGGATTCTACGCGTTTTTCAAGGTTGGCTTTTACCTTGTTTTCATAACCGGCATAGGTGTGTATAACATACCAATCCTTGCCCATAACAAGACTTATCCCCTTCCGGGCTTAACGCAATATATAATGGATCAGCCCAGAAAAGAGCCAATCCAAAGCGGAAATTGCTAAAGATACAACCAAAACAAATACAACCACCACACCAGTATAGGTAATAAGTTGTTTTCTATCCGGCCAATGAACCTTTTTGAGCTCATTCAATACGCCGCGGAAAAAAGCCTTCAGCCTATTTGTAGCTTTCTTTTTTTCGGCTTCATTTTTAGTAGCCATTTACTTCACTTCCTTAAATAATATGCTTATTTAGTTTCTTTATGCATCGTATGGGTTTTACAAGAATTGCAATACTTTTTCATTTCGATGCGTTCCGGCGTAGTTTTTTTATTTTTGCTGCTCATATAATTTCTTCTCTTGCATTCACTGCAAGCCAGCGTAACAGCTACCCTCACTTAGCACACCTCCAGATATTAAAATATTGATCGCGGAAAATTCGCTTAAACTTTCTCTGCAGATAATAAAATCTTCCGCTATTTTTATACACACAAAGTCTGCCTATAAAAAGGCGCTCTGTTAGAGTAACATACTCTGATAAAACTGTCAAGAGTTTTTTAACAAGTACTATTCAATTAAATTAGCAGGCAAGACACGATATGGTTAATATTTATTCATTCACGCCGATGACCACGCCGGAGCCTACTGTACGGCCTCCTTCACGAATAGCGAAACGCAGGCCTTCTTCTATGGCTATGGG
>WRKD01000078.1 GCA_009778255.1 Bacillota bacterium | reverse complement strand
AGGCGGGGCGGCAAGCCAAAGGCACCGCTATTGTTAATCTGCTTTCTTTAGCAGGCAGCGATACTATACAAGCCGTAATACCGGTACGCGATTATAGCGACGACCTTTTCTTATTTATGGCTACTCGTCAGGGAATGGTGAAAAAGAGTGTGCTTTCGGAGTACGACAGTGCGCGTAAAGACGGGTTAATAGCCATAAACCTGGATGAGGGAGATGAGTTGATCGGTGTCAAACTGACGAGCGGCGCAGAAGAAATCATCCTTTCTACCGCCGGCGGCGCGGCTATACGCTTCAACGAAGAAGAAGTTAGGTCTATGGGCCGGGCTACTCGTGGGGTACGGGGCATTAGCTTGGAAATCGTGGATCATGTGGTAAGTATGGATAGCATGCAAGAAAACGGCGAGCTTTTAGTACTTTCCAAACATGGTTATGGTAAACGCACTCCTTTAGCCGATTTTCGTATTACTCACCGGGGAGGCAAGGGTGTTTATGCTATGCGCTGCAATGAAAAAACCGGTGAATTGGTTGCCATAGAAGTAGTACGCGCCGGTGATGAAATGATGATAATATCACGCGAAGGTATAATAATCCGCGTAGAGGTAGATGGCATTTCCGAGCAAGGGCGTTACGCCCAAGGGGTAAGAGTAATCAAGCTGGGCGAAGGGGATGCAGTAGTAGATATGGCTAAAGTTCTTTCCCGCGATGAGGAAGAGGATTAATTGCCATAAAGTTTATTTTTGTGAAGTTATATAATAAGAGACGCTCAAGTAAATGAAAGGGATTTTAACTAAGATAGGCGAATATTATGATGAAGCAAAATCTAAGTAAGGGGTGAAAAGTATGAAATTAGCGGATATGAGCAAACAGGAACAATCTTCTATGTATGAAGAGCTTAAGCAGTCATATGCCCGTTTTCAAGCTCGTTCTTTAAAGCTCAATATGTCTCGCGGCAAGCCAAGCGCCGATCAATTGGCGCTTTCTCAGCGCTTATTAGATCCTCTGGACAATTACCGGGCGGAAGATGGCACAGATACACTTAACTATGGCCTGTTGGAAGGAATACCGGAAGCACGGCGGCTGTTTGGGGAATTAATGGATATGCCGCCAGAGCAGATAATTGTGGGCGGTAATTCCAGCCTTAGCTTAATGTATGACGCTATTAGCCGCTTATTCTGTTTTGGTTTTAACGGTCATACGCCCTGGGGCAGGCTGGATAAGGTGAAGTTTCTTTGCCCCTCGCCCGGTTACGACCGTCACTTCACCATTTGCGAGGTCTTCGGTATCAAGATGATACCAATAGCTATGGGCGAGGACGGCCCTTATATGGAAGAAATAGAAAATTTGGTTGCTAAAGACGCTAGCATTAAAGGAATATGGTGCGTACCTCAATACTCTAATCCCGATGGCATTACCTATAGTTCGCAAACGGTGCGACGTTTGGGCGCTTTACAGGCTGCTGCCCCCGATTTTCGTATCTTTTGGGATAATGCATATTGTGTTCATCATTTAAACATGAGCGACCATGATGCGGTAGATAATATCTATACCGCCTGTCGCGAGGCAGGGCAAGAAGATTTACCATATATATTTTCCTCCTTTTCCAAAATTAGTTTTCCTCACGGCGCCATCAGCGCCATGGCGGCATCGCCTGCCAACATTGCCCATACCAAAAAATACCTCAATGCCCAAACTATCAGTTACGATAAAATCAATCAGCTAAGGCATGCCCGTTATTTTAAGAATAAAGCCGGAGTACTGGCCCATATGGCCAAACACGCAGAAATTTTGGCGCCCAAATTCTCCATGGTGCTAGATTTACTGGAAGCCGAGCTGACCCCGCTGGGCATCGGTTGTTGGACTCAACCCAAGGGCGGCTATTTTGTTTCGGTATTCCTGCCCAAAGGCTGTGCAAAGCGCACCGTGCAATTATGCAAGCAAGCCGGGGTAGAATTGACCGGCGCCGGCGCGCCCTACCCTTACGGTAATGACCCGCAAGATAGCAATATTCGTATTGCTCCCAGCTTCCCGCCTCTTGAAGAGCTTAAGCAAGCTATGGAAATATTTTGTTTATGCGCTAAAATGGCAGCTATAGAAGCCCTGGAGGCGATATAAGCTTGAACATCTTTTTAACAGGGCCGCGCCGTATTGGCAAGAGTTATGTGATAAACCAAATTTTAACTATCTTATCTAAACAAGCACCGCTTAAGTTGGGAGGTTTTTTCACTTGGCGGGAAGGGGAAAACGACCCCCATATCTATATGAAGCCTGCCCAAGTGCTAAAGCAACAAGAAGTATTCCGTTTAGCCAGCTATAACAAAGAAAGCGGTAGCTTTAGCTGCGATTTGCAGGTATTTGAGAAAAAAGGCGTAGCCTTACTCACTGAAACTGCAGATGTTGATCTGCTACTAATGGATGAGCTGGGTTTTTTAGAGAGCAAAGCCCCGGCTTTTTGTCGGGCGGTGATGACTGCGTTGGCCGCCACAACGCCTGTTTTGGGAGTGCTGCGGGAAGGTAATATTCCTTGGCTACAAAAGATTCGTCATCATGCTTTGGTAACACTATACGATGTCAATAAAAATAACCGAGAAGAACTGCCTTTGCTGCTTGCCGCTCAGTTAACAGTTGCCTTTAATCCCCCGGGTATAAACTGATGATTAAAAAGGGAGATTTTTTAATAAGCGCGGTTTTAATACTAGCCGCTCTGGCGGGTATGGCCATATCGTCATGGGGGAAACATATTGCAAAAGGAGATATTTCTGCCGATATTTATCTGAATGGCGAACTGATAAAAAGCGTAGCGAAAAGTGAAGAAGAGCAAGTAATACGCCTGGAAAGTGCCGCAGGCTACAATGTGATGCAAATAAGCCCGCAGGGTATTCGAATACTGGAGGCCGACTGCCGTAATCAAGATTGCGTGCAAGCCGGCCTTATATATCGCTCCGGCGAAATTATAGCCTGCCTGCCCCACCGTTTATTAATAGTATTGAGGGGGCAAAAGGAGAGTGAATTCGATGCTATTTCCCGCTAAAGGGCCGACAGCTATAAAAGAAATATCTCTATTGGGGGTTTTTTTGGCTTATACTTTAGTCATCAGTATTATAGAGCGGATGATTCCATTAAGCTTTACCATTCCCGGTATACGTTTGGGCTTGGCTAATGTAGCTGTTTTGCTCGCCTTGTATTTATTTTCTTTTTCCAAAGCATTGCTGCTTTTATTGATGAAATGTTTTATGGCTGCCTTATTAAGCGGTAGCCCGGCTGCACTTATGTACAGCTTAGGAGGTTCCCTGCTCAGCTTTGCCATAATGCTGCTGTTATTAAAATTGGGCAAGGAACATTTCAGCCCACTGGGGGTAAGTATAGCCGGGGCAGCTTTTCATAATACCGGGCAAATACTGGTAGCTTGTTTGCTGATGAAAAGTCGGGCTGTGCTATTTTATTTACCGCCTTTGCTTTTAGTTGCAATTTTTACTGGCACAATAATCGGAATTTTAGTGAGTCGGCTACGCCCTTTTTTACAGGCTTGGATGTAATTTTTGAAAAACTTGATTATATGAAGGGTTTGTTGTAATATTAAGAAAATCGATGAAAGAGGTGCATTTAATCATGTATGACAAGTATTTGTTTCCGGAAATAGAACCGTTCAACTCAGGCTTGCTGAAAGTTTCGGATATCCATTCAATATACTTCGAAGAAGTTGGCAACCCCCACGGTCATCCGGTAGTGTATCTGCATGGAGGTCCCGGCGCCGGTATTTCGCCGGGAATGAGAAGATACTTCGACCCAGAGTTTTTCCGGGTAATTCTATTCGATCAAAGAGGCTGCGGTAAAAGCACTCCTTTTGTAGAGTTACGTGACAATACCACCTGGGATTTGGTAGCCGATATAGAGAAAATACGAGAGTATTTAGGCATTGAGAAATGGTTGGTATACGGCGGAAGTTGGGGTTCTACCCTTTCGTTATTTTATAGCGAAACTCACCCCGAAAGAGTAATGGGCATGATCATTCGCGGCATATTTTTAGGCAGGCCCGAAGAACTGTATTCTTTATTTGCCGCCGATTCTGTAGCCGCCAGAGTGTTCCCCGAAGAATACGAAAAACTGGTTAATCATATTCCGCAAGATGAGCGTGAAAATATGATGGAAGCCTATTTTAGCAGAGTAATGTCCTCCGATGAAAACATTAGGAATGAGGCGGCTATTCGCTATACAACTTGGGAAAGTACTTGTTGTACATTGTTACCACAGGAGATTAATATTAATATTGAGCAGGATAAATATGTCATTTCTGAATCTATATTGGAACTGCATTATTTCGTTAATAATATGTTTTGCGATAGTGATAATTACATTTTAGAAAACATAGACACAATTAAGGATATCCCCACTACAATTGTGCAAGGCCGCTACGATATATGTTGCCCGCCGTTTTCAGCTTACGATCTTCATAAAGCTATGCCCAAATCTCAACTTATAATCGTCCCCGACGCCTCTCATATGATTTGGGAGCCAGGCATACAAAAAGAGCTTGTAAAAGCGCTGGAAGAATTTAAGAGGCTGTTTAAAGAGGAATTTTAGTCTGATGCGGATCTCCATACCAAACGTGAAAATGCATTCTATCTCAATATCAGAAAAGTTGCCGTCACCTGTGATAAGAATATCGACTATTAAGTCTAGAGCATGGGGCAGGCAACAAAGAAGGCAGACCGTCTGAAGCTAAACCTATATTTTTGCTCACGCTGGCAAAGTAGGCTTCTCTTAATCCTTCCGAACCATCAAAGCTCATCAGGTTGCACGACAGTCTCTCCACAGTTTTATCCAGAGCAATATCTTCATTGAGTTCCCGCGATATCTCGGCGTAAACAAGCAGCTCTTAGCGGATACTAAACCGAATACCATTTCAAAGATGAATTTTTGTATTGGCCTATGAAAACCTTTTGAGAGTTTATTACAAAAATTAAAAATACTTCTTTTAAAATTGTATCCAAGTGTGTTATAATTGGTCATGTGCAAAACTTCCGTTTTTGATGGTATAGCTGCTATTTCGCTAATAATAGTATACCACACTTACGATTGGTTTTGCACTATTTTTTGTGTTGATTTCACTTTAACCCTACTGCTTAAGCCCTGTTATAAATAGCTTTTTTGTATGTTTGTAAATCAGTTTTGGGGAAACTCAAATAAACAAATGTCTTGATAATGGCTCCATTTATCATTTGGAAGTACTGGTATTGATTGAAAAAATGAATCCGGCTGAATTTGCCGCTATCTTGAAAACTGCCGGTATGGCAGCAGAGATAGAGATGATACAGCCGGATTTTATTTTGTCTTTCGCA
>WRKD01000077.1 GCA_009778255.1 Bacillota bacterium | reverse complement strand
CATAAGCTCCTGCATTTTACCGTTCAGCATCAGGATATGGCCGTTTTTTTTATAGAATAAAATGGCGGTGTCCAGCGAATCCATAGCCTCCTTGATCGACAGGCCTGATATGGATGTTGCAAGCTCTCCACGTATTTTAACAGTATGCCATACTCCACTAACAAGCAGAATCGCCAGCGCAGAGGAAAAAACAACAGGGAAGAAGCTACCTGTCCATGTTTCCATAAACGGAAGCGTCAGAAAAGAAGCGGCGAGAACGATACCGGGCAGAAGTGACTTTTCCTTTATATTATAAAGAAACAGGAAAATGGCTGCAATGGCGGCAAAAACAACATAGCGGGCAATTATATATCCGCTTACCACGATAAAACCGTCTGTGATGTTATACTGTACCTGCGCGATCAGCGCGGCATAAATGAGCGCCTGACAAATTACAAGGAACGCGGCCGCGCTGTTCAGCCAATAGGATGTGCCGCGGTTTAAGCGGTATTGATGTAAAATAAAAACTAACGCCGCGAAACCTGCGTTTATTATGGTCAGTACGCTGAACATGATCCTCACTGCTTCGGGGAAGGTATAGAAGTTAAGCATTTAGTTCATCTCCTTTTGGAAAGGACAGAAACAAACCGGCTTGATCGTTATCCAACCCTTTTTTCTCCAAAACCCCTCCCGCGTTTTGGATTTCCCGCACCATACCTTCTGAAAACATGTATTTCTCAACATTGCCGGAGATCATCAGCTTCATAATCAGCATTCCGTATTCGGACATGGTTTGAGCAACCATTCCGTCACTCCTGTGTGTGATAGACCATGCGGCGGCTGAATAAAAGAAATCGTAAAACATAACGGCTTGATCCAATCTGATCCCGTCTTTAAGCGTAAAATATGTCAGGCATTTTACACCGGCCATCCGCGCAAGCTCTGCCAGTTCGTCTATATACACCGCGTATTCGTTAATCGGCACGGTTTCGGTTCCGCTCATTTTTAAAGCGAGAAGGCTGCATCGCCGCTTGATGTAGCATACCAACACCGCGACGGCTCCCATATGCGCGGCGCGTTCCGGTCCGTCTGCGGGGATGGACGCCAGCATCTCGGTAAGCCGCAGCTCGTAGACGGCAATATCTTTTTCAAACGCGGAATATAATTCAATATGCGTTTGAAATCGCGCGTCCCGCTCTTTTTCCTGTGCTTCGCTGGAAAGCAAAGCATTCGCCGATTCGAGCGAACGATTATACGTTTCGATTTCATTTCTTAATTGCGTAATGACTGTAACGTCCTCACACCACACGGCATACCCGCCCGATATTTTGTTTTTTAAGAGCAGGGTATTTTCATCCGCATAAACCGGCGAATCGCTGTTATTTAACTGTTTCCACACTCCAGTATCTAACGGTATGGCTTCGTTTGCTTTGAATACGCTCTTGCCAGCTTCATCTATAATCTGCATATTCAGCCCCGCGTTTTGAAACAGTTTACGATATTGCGTGTTAATGGGTATCTGACCCACCCGTATACAAAGCTCCAAAAACAACAGTGAAAACGAACATATCACAAGCGTCAGATCGCTTTCGGCGAAAAAAGGTATATTGAGAGCATATCCAGCAATGTATATAATTAACGCAGCCGTAAATATGAGAGGGAAAATGACCCCGTAGCGGCGAGGGCTGTGCTTTATCTTTATGAACATCAGGACTGTTCCGCCGACTATTTGGAGCAAAAGCGCTGCGGTAACGATATAGTAGATAATACCGTATCTGTAATTGCCCGTAGCCGACCAGCCCGGTTGCGACAAATCCAGTTTGAATGTCAAACCATGCAGATCATTTGTCATAACAAGCCCGGCTAATACACAGTTGAAAAAGCATAACACCCAAAACCATTGCGGGGCTTGTTTTTTTTCACCTGTTCCAATAAACGAGGCAATACGAACCAGACCCAAAGGCAGGAGCGATTGAAAGAAATAATAGCTATACCATAAATACCGAGTCAGCATGTTTTCGTCAATCAATTGATTTTTTAGCACGCGAGCAAACACCCATACTGCAATAATGACACCTATAACCAATATGACGCGCCGGATATTTTTTTGCCGGCTGCGGCGCAACATGCTTGCTACCCAGATCACAGCAAAGATGATGAACACAATGGCAAAAAGGATGCGCTCCCTGCCGTCAGCAGAGGTATGCAAATGTGTATGCAGCGCCTCACGGCGAAAAACATGCGTCCAGTCCTGCATAATGGTATTAAGGCGGGTATAATCCCCTGAAACTTTAGCGGGGAAATATCTTTCGGATGCGGGGTATATCATTTCATCACAACGACTGTCCGGCAGCCGTAGGCCGTGTTCAAGCAATATCTGTTCATAGCCGTCTGGCAGCTTCAGCGGCTCGTTTGACAGTAAGCCCTTTACAAAGGACAGGGTTCCTTCCGAGGGAACGATGATTTCTATGTTTTCGCCCTTTCTGATCCTCACGGCGGCAACGCTGTCAAAGCAGATTTGGATGGGAGCCGTCATATCGTCAAGTTTGAGCTTTCCGTTTTGATATAGCGGCTCTAAAAGACTGATAGCGGAAGCCAAGCCAAAATTATCGCCCTCCAGCCCGTAGCAGAGCGCGGCGGCCAGCATCCGATCCGTATGCGCGGAAAACACTATACCTACTGCCAAGTCGCTGTTACGCAGGTCGCCCCATGAGGCGACTGCCATATCCGTTTGGTTTCGGTCAACAGCTATCACGGCGGTTTCCAATGTCAAGGGAACCCAGTATTTCGCCGTACTGTTTTCCACTTGCACATCATAGGCTTCGATGACATTTCCGTCTTTTAAAAAGTCTAGCTTGACCTTATCTTTTTCTGTCACTTCATATTCGGGTAATAAATGAGAAATCAAGGCGCTGTACCCGCCTGTGGTGTATATCATGTTTGAGGTTGGTTTTTCAGCGCAGCCAAAGAGAAGCCCTGCGAACAATACGCAGAAATAAAGAATACAGAATAGTTGCTTACTCTTTTTCCTCACTCATTGAGCCTCTCTTTCTGAGCCAATCCACGCCCTAAAGACAGTATACTTCATTTTGTGAACTTTTCATGATTGTCAAACCTCCTGATTTATGCGCCACTAATGAAAGGCTAGGATGACATAGTATAAACGAAAACTACCTTAAATTAGGTAGTTTTCGGACAAATTGTGGCGGAGGGGACAGGATTCGAACCTGCGTGAGATTGCTCTCTAACGGATTTCAAGTCCGCCCCGTTCTGACCGCTTCGGTACCCCTCCAAAGAAAAACAATTCAATTGTCACAGGTTTTAAAATTCGTCCTGTTATGACAGCTACGCTAACTCTTCAAAAAAAGCATACGCTTGTTACAGGTTTTCAAGCCCGACTTCTCTAAACCGGTTCGGCGCCCTCTTTTTACAAGTATTCAGCATTTTTAGCCACTTTTTTTATATAGAAAAGTATAGCAGTCTTTTTATAAATAGTCAATGCCACAACTGCGCCCAGAGTCAAAAAGTTGCCCTACTCTATAATACCTGCTATAGACGCCAATAGTTTAGCGGCCTCGGCGCGCGTTATTGCGGCTTTTGGGCGAAAACTATTGTCTTCATAGCCTTTAATAAGTCCGCCCAAGTGTAAAGCCGCCACAGCTTCTATTGCATATTGGCTAATAGAGCCTTCATCACTGAAAAAATCTATGCGTTCTTGGGGTGGCAAGGCAAAACCTCTTTTG
Organism: Bacillota bacterium; assembly: GCA_009778255.1. Classification (GTDB taxonomy): domain Bacteria; phylum Bacillota; class Dehalobacteriia; order UBA4068; family UBA4068; genus WRKD01. The sequence goes on along the minus strand of WRKD01000077.1, from coordinate 1,589 downwards.
CCAATAAACCGATAAAGCATAACCGCCATATCTTGCCTGTTCACCGCTTTTTGGGGAGCAAAACGCTTTTCCGCCATCCCTTCAATAATCCCTTCCTGCACGGCCCAAGCAAGCTCTGGCGCATACCAAGCGGTATGAGAAACATCGTCGAAACTATATTTGAGCAAAGGCGCCGTTTCCCGGCTCATACGAAATAGTAAAACCGTGAGTTCGGCGCGGGTCAGGTTATCTTGCGGAGCAAATAAACTAGGCGTTTTCCCTTTTATTATACCATTTTTCACTAAATCGTAAATATAAACTGCAGCCCAGTGAGTAGGCGGCACATCGGAAAAATAAACGCCTTCCCCTTCGTAAGCGGCGCTAAAAAAGCTGCCCGCATCTGCATCCAGCAGCCAATTTTTGGAATAATACAATAAAACATCATCACCTTCATAAACTTCACAAGAAGTAATTCCCATCCCGGGCAACTTATTGTTCACCTTATATAGCCAACCGGAATTGGGTCCATACTCAAATTCGCTATACTTTATACCATTAGGTTTTGTAACACTGCTAATATAACCGTTCTCTGCTCCGCTTGGCAAAAAAGCATGCTTTGCTAATACTTCTAATGCTATATGATATACTTTAGCGTCAGCGGGCACACTAAGCGAGGTCTGCTCTATCAATTTGCCCTCCGGTCCCTCTAAAGTAAAGCTTACCGTAATCATTTCGGCAGATTCGCTTAAGGGAATAAGTGGCGCGCCGCCTAGGCTTACGGCTATACCCTGCCTTTTTTTATTATGAGAAAAATCATAAAAATTATAGGCGGCTTGTTGTTGCCTATAACCCATAACAGCAATCAGAGCGCGAAAGGCTTGCTCATTGGAATCGCCAAAAAAATCTCCCTTAGTTGAGTCTTTAAGGCTCAACAACCCGCTAAGCAAGCTATGTTCTTTAATAAAGCGCGTGTCTTTTTCGAAGTCTAGCCCTAATGCTGTTAAAGCCAAAATTACTTGAGCCATAGTATCGGCGCTGGGTTCGCCGGTCCAAACAGAAACATATGCGCCTTGTTCATTTTGAGCGGCGCTTAAATAAGTTACAGCCTTATCTATAGCTTGTGCGATATCTTTATTAGTATTATAATACTTAGCTAAAGCTTGTATTACCATAGCCGTGCCATCCGTATCAGCGGTATCGGCAGTATCGCCCCAGCCCCAAGCGCCGTTGGCTAATTGTGCTGCTAAAAGAAAATTTATAAGATTTTGCTCTTGGAAAGAAGTATTATAATTACCCTGCTGATAGGCGAGCAATACATAAGGCGCATTATATATACTGGTGGTTGTAGTTAATTTTAGCAAAGCTATGGCATTAAGCGCTGTTTTATTTAAAGTAATAAGATTAGTTGGCTCTACGCCAATTGCACTAAGGCCCAATACCGCTTTGGCATATATACTATCTAAGCTTACTAAAGCGCTTGGTTTTTGTTCGGCTAAGGAATTGATGGTATAATCAAGATAATCCTGCACAGCCTGTAATGTGCTGGTAGAATCTTGGCTTATACCTGGCAAAGCCGTATAGGCGGCCATATCCATGATCAGCCACTCATA